>NZ_JBFROH010000065.1:0-11878 GCF_041471425.1 Vibrio sp. 10N.261.52.C2
AATTTTCCGGATTGGTATAAGTAGAACGCTGTTAAGCGCCTTCCCTCGCGCCCCAATAGTGAATCCACAAACATGTCTCCTCCTGAAAGAAGTCATAGAAAACAAAAAGGCTCCCACAATGGGAGCCTTTTAAGTTTTAACGTATTTTGCTTATTAAGCTAAGCATTCGCTAACGCATCAGCTTATTTTGCTGGAGCGCCGCTTGCTTGATTCATGTATTGGAAGAAGTCAGTCTTCGGATCCAGTACTAGAATGTCGCTCTTATCGCTAAATGATGTCTCATAAGCTTGCAATGAACGCATGAAGCCGTAGAACTCAGGATCTTTGCTGAACGCATCAGAGTAGATCTTCGCTGCTTCTGCATCCGCATCACCACGAGTGATTCGAGCTGTACGGTCAGCTTCAGCAAGAACTGTTGCCACTTCTAGCTCAGCTTGAGCACGGATAACTTCCGCTTTCTCACGACCTTGAGAACGGTGTCTACGAGCAACCGATTCACGTTCTGCACGCATACGGCGGTAGATAGATTCACTGATTTCGTCAGGAAGGTTAATCTTCTTCATACGAAAATCAACAACTTCAACACCTAAATCAGCCATCGCACTTTCTGCCGTTCCAGACAAAACGTTTTCCATGATCTTATCGCGTTCGCCATCAACTTCTAGTGCTTCTGCAGCCGCTACCGTTGTGACGACTTCGCTATCAGCAGAGTCTGGCAGGATGTCCTTGTTGCGAGGGCCTGACACGATCTGCTTAATTTCACGAGAACCAATTTCAGAACGAAGAACATCTGTCACTTTACGCTCAAGAAGTGCTTCTGCCGTCATGATATTACCGCCACCGGTACTCAGATAGAAACGTCCAAAATCAGCAATACGCCATTTTGCGTAAGTATCAATTAGAACGTCTTTTTTCTCTGATGTTACGAAACGGTCAGAACGGCCATCCATCGTTTGAATACGAGCATCAAGTACTTTTACGCGATCAAACATCGGTAGTTTAAAGTGCAGACCTGGTTCATAGATTCGTGATACGCCGTTGTCATCGAGAACTCGACCAAAACGAATTACCATGCCACGCTCACCTTCTTGAATCACAAACACTGACATCAATAGAAGGGCAATCGTCACAACTAATACAGGGATCATTAATTTACGCATTATTAGTATCTCCCTTGGCGTGAACTGTCTGAACGAGTTTGAGTGCTAGGCTTTGGATCCGCTTGAGTTTCTAACTCAATTTGATCGTAAGTTGATGATGCTTTTGCAGGGCGAGAGCCCGACTGAGAACCACCTTGTGCGCCTAGCTTATCAATTGGTAGGTATAGCAAGTTACCGCTTGATTCAGAATCAATCAGGACTTTCGATGTGCTTGAGTACACTTTTTCCATTGTATCTAGGTACATACGGTTACGTGTTACTTCAGGAGCAGCTTGGTATTCAGGTAGCAGTTTCTCGAATTGAGCAACTTGACCTAGAGCACCATTAACTGTGCGCTCTGAGTAACCCACCGCTTCTTTCTTCAAACGCTCAGCACGACCTGTTGCTTTTGGAAGAATGTCATTTCGGTAAGCTTCAGCTTCACGCTCGAAACGCTCTTCATCCTCACGAGCCGCGATAGCATCATCAAATGCATCTTTCACTTGCTCAGGTGGACGTGCTGACTGGAAGTTCACATCAACAATCAGAATACCCATATCGTAGCTATCAATAATACGGTTCAACGTTTCTTGAGTGCTTTGACGAATCTGCTGACGACCACTTGTCAGGATACTATCCATTAGTGAGTCACCAATTACCGCACGAAGCGCGGAATCGGTTGCTTGACGTAAACTGTCGTCTGCATTCGTTACACGATACAAGTACTTGTATGGGTCAGAAACACGGTATTGAACACCCATTTCAACGGTCACAACGTTTTCATCTTTCGTTAGCATCGTGCCAGCAGCACGTAGAGAACGAATCGCTTGAACGTTTACTAGTTGCTCATCACTGATTTCATCGATGAAGCGTGGGTGCCAGTTAAGACCAGGTTCTTCGATACGGTCGAACTGACCCAGTCGAAGTACTACTGCTCTTTCTGCTTCGCCAACGGTGTAGAAACCAGCGAAGAACCAGATAGCAATAGCAATAACGGCAATGACACCAAAGCCAATTGCACCGCCACCACCAATAGATGGCCCGTTACCGTTGCCACCCTTTTTACCAAACTTGCCACCTAACTTTTGACTTAGTTTATTAAACACTTCGTCTAGATCTGGCGGTCCTTGATCTCGGCCGCCGCGATTATTTTTATTACCCCAAGGGTCATTATCGCGGCCGTTATTATCGCCGTTGTTGTTATTTCCAGGCTCATTCCACGCCATTAGAAAGCTCCATCATTTGATATGACGTTATACTGTAGCAGTCTCTTTGGTAACGATAAAGTCACCTAAGAGCGCCCCTTCTCTTTTTTCAAGTTTAGACCAATCTATTTGTTGCATTCGGATATCTATCAACAAGTTACCATTTTCATCATACTCTTCCTGTTGAATACATTTCATCTCGAAGAATAAGCTGCGAATGCGACCCTGATGTTGATGTGGAATACACAACCGGAATTGAACCATCTGGCTAGCTAAACGCTCAGTTAAAGCTTCAAACAGTAGCTCAATACCTTCTCCTTCCATTGCAGAAACCCAAACAGCGCGAGGTGCGCCCTCTTCGTCTCTTTCAATTCGAGGTTTTTGGTCTTCCATGCAGTCAATTTTGTTCATGACTACAAGGGTTGGCACTTCATGAGCATCGATTTCTTCTAATACTTCATGAACAGCCTGAATGTTCTCACGAAAACGGTCATCACTGGCATCAACAACATGTAACAAAATGTCAGCTTCCTGCGTCTCTTGTAATGTTGCCTTGAACGCAGCGACCAAGTCGTGTGGTAGATGACGGATAAAACCTACGGTATCTGCGAGAATTGCAGGCCCGACATCTGCCAAATCAATCTTACGTAGTGTTGGGTCTAGGGTTGCAAACAGTTGGTCTGCCGCATAAACACCCGCACTTGTGATGCGATTGAAAAGTGTTGATTTCCCTGCGTTGGTATAACCAACCAAAGAAATTGTTGGGATTTCAGCTCGATTACGAGCACGTCGTCCTTGTTCACGCTGCTTAGCAACTTTCGCTAAACGACGTAGTATTGCCTTTATACGGTCACGCAACAAACGTCGATCGGTTTCCAGTTGAGTTTCACCTGGACCACGAAGACCAATACCACCTTTCTGCCTTTCAAGGTGAGTCCAACCACGAATCAATCGGGTAGAGATATGACGAAGCTGAGCGAGCTCAACTTGTAGCTTACCTTCATGAGTTCGCGCACGTTGTGCAAAAATATCTAAGATCAAACCCGTGCGATC
Source organism: Vibrio sp. 10N.261.52.C2 (assembly GCF_041471425.1). Taxonomy (NCBI): domain Bacteria; kingdom Pseudomonadati; phylum Pseudomonadota; class Gammaproteobacteria; order Vibrionales; family Vibrionaceae; genus Vibrio; species Vibrio sp. 10N.261.52.C2. The sequence goes on from NZ_JBFROH010000065.1 coordinate 3,398, forward strand.
AATCACACGACATTTACACAATTGCTCGAGGTTGCGCTCTTGGGCAGGAGAGAGGGAGTGGTTAAAAATCACAATTTCAGCACCGGTCAGCTGAACAGCTTGTGCGATTTCTAGGGCTTTACCTTCTCCAACGTAGTATTTAGGGAGTGGGGATTGTCGGCTACCAGTAATCACTTGTAGCGTTTCTACCCCCGCTGAGGAGACCAGCATTTCACATTCGCTTAGATCTTCCCATTCTCCCTCTTGCGTGAAGTTGATATGAACAAGTACGGCTCGCTCGCCGGATTCATAACGGTCAAACAAGCAACCAACTCCTTATTACAGCGCAAGCTGTACAAATTGAACGATTAATCTTCAGTCTTCTCTGGACGATCAGATGGCGTGCGTTGCTCGCCGCTGTGGTGACTAACTGCGCGAGCAGGTACCACAGTAGAAATCGCATGCTTGTAAACCATTTGGTTTACTGTGTTCTTCAATAAGATCACGAATTGATCGAAAGACTCGATCTGACCTTGCAGCTTAATGCCGTTAACAAGATAGATAGAGACTGGAATGCGCTCACGACGGAGTGCATTTAGGAATGGGTCTTGTAGCGATTGCCCCTTAGCCATTTTATTTTCCTTATTTGTATTTTGTTGTAATTATTTAGCTAGTGGTGCACAAAAAGGTGCGGCCTTTGCATCTGAGCTAAATGAATAAAAAAACTCCGTTGTTATTGAAAGGCTGTGATTTTTAAAAGCCTCAATAACGGATCCTTTCCAGAGTATATTCACGCAAAAGCGATCACATTATACACAGCAATACTAATCAGATGCTATTGCATCTGAAAGAGTTTCTAACGCTTGATCAATGTTTTCGCTATCTAACCAAGTTAAATCATCCCAACTGCGCAACCAGGTGATTTGTCGCTTGGCCAACTGACGGGTTGCACAGACACCACGGAAAACCGCTTCGTCTAAATCACAATTACCGTCTAAATAATCCCACATCTGCCTATAACCAACGCATCGGATCGATGGCAGTTCAGGGTGAAGATCTTCTCTCGCGTACAACGCCTTCATTTCATCTTCAAACCCAGCTTCTATCATCTTCTCGAAACGCAGCTCAATGCGGCGATGGAGTTCAGTCCTTTCCTTGGGAGCTATTGCAAATTGTTTTACACGAAATGGCAGGCTATCGCCTTTCGTTTGAGTTAGCTCTGTTAATGTTTTACCCGAAATTCGGTAAACTTCCAATGCCCTTGAAAGCCTTTGTGGATCATTTGGGTGTATTCTTTCAGCGGATACGGGATCTATCTCTCTTAATTGATCGTGCAATGCCTGCCAACCTTGTTCGATAGATTCCGCTTCAATCTGCTTACGAATCTCTTGATCCGCGGCTGGTAATGGCGATAAACCTTCCAACAATGCTTTGTAGTACAGCATTGTGCCACCAACAAGTAACGGGATTTTGCCTTCCGCTACAATCTTATTCATTTCATTGATCGCATCACGACGAAAATCTGCCGCAGAATACGCTTCGCTTGGATCCAAAATATCAATCAAGCGATGAGGCGCGAGCTCAAGCTCTTCCGCATCCGGTTTAGCGGTACCAATATCCATGTCTTTGTAGATCAATGCCGAATCGACGCTGATGATCTCTACAGGGTATTTCTGACGTAAGCGGATAGCTAAATCTGTTTTTCCTGACGCCGTTGGGCCCATTAAAAACAACGCTAAAGGTAATTTTTCAGTCATGATATTTTGTATTTGCTTCTCTGTTTTAGCGCTTTTTAGCAAAGGGCTTTGTGTCGCGACGTATTCAGCTAAAAAGACAAAGGTCGTCGCGAAAAAATTAAACCGTAAACGCGGCTATAGTCGCTGAAAAGTCGATAGGATTAACAAACTCTGGATCATCTAATGGAAGTAGACCATGCCAAAGTTGTTCTAGTTCCCCAACTAGTTGAACCGCTTCAGATAAAGTGTAGTCGCTTTTTACTTGTGCGGTTTGAATCCCGATCCAGTTAACCAAAGCTGACAACATGTCATTAGGTTGCTTCACTGCACCCTGGGCATTTATTGAAGCCGCGTAAGATAACAGATCTGGGATCAAAATTTGTAAGTTTTGCTGCCTTAAAGGAGAAGGCACGCCCATCACCATTACCGCCTCGCTGTTTCGCGCCTTAAGCTCAATCCCCAGTAATGCCAGAGTTTGACTCAGCGCCTTAGCAACTTCGACAAGTTCACTACCCAGCTTAATCGATAAAGGCACCAATAGTGGTTGGCTTTTTAACGCACCACCTCGAGTATCAAGCTGACCAACAACACGCAATAACTCAGCCTTAGCCAAGGAAACCAGCACACTGCCGTTCTTATTGCCCATTACCAGATACTGACGTTCCACAATCGAGACCGCTTTGCCCAAGTCCGTTACAGGTGCTCTTGGCTTTAAATGAACAGGATTCTGTTGAGCAGGCTTAGCTTCTTTATTTTCTTTATTTTCTTTATTTTCTTTATTTTCTAAGTTGTCTCTGGTTTCTACTGGTGCCACATGCTCTTGAGAAAGTGAAGGCTGTACAACTTGCTCATCAAAATCTGGCGTTTTCAGAAGCTCTTTATAGGCTTTCACTTCTCGCTTAGATGGCGCGGGTTCACCATGATGTTGGTGTGGCTCTTTCTCTTTTTTAGGTTCAGGTCGAGACTCTATCCACTCTTGGCGAGAGGAACCGGTAAAACTGCTGTCACTAGTAGCCGAGCTTCGGCCAGCAGATGAACTTGGACTGGTTGATGAGCTTGGGCTAATTGATGAAACATAATGTCGCCCACCATCATTAACGCTGTGTTGAGGCTTATCAAAAGCGTGCTCTGATTCTGCTTTTCTCGGGTAGGCAGGCGTTTGCTCAATAGCGTGTCGCACCCTATCCGAAACTTGGGTTTGATCCGAACTGCTAGGCATTACGCTTTCTGGCTCAGCGAAACTTGCAACACCATCAACTGCAGAGCTCGTACTATCTTGCTGATGATGAATCACTTCTGACTGATGAAAAGCCGACTGATTGATTGGTGCAGCATCGATCTGCTTGCTCTGTGCTAAACCATCACTCAATGCTTGGTAAATAAAGTCATGCACAAGGCGCGCTTGATGAAAACGCACTTCATGTTTTGCAGGGTGGACATTCACGTCCACCTGATGTGGGTCGAGTTCAATGAACAACACATACGTCGCGAATTGGTCTGGACGCAGGCTGGTTTCGTAGCTTTGACGAATCGCATGATTGATCAGCTTGTCACGCATCATACGACCATTCACATAGCAGTATTGCAGGTCGCTTTGTTGTCTTGCTCCTTCTGGCGTGGTGATCCAGCCATGAAGTTTTAGGCCTTGATGCTCAAGTTCGATCTTAAGCATATGACGAACAAAAGGATTGCCACATACCGCAGCGATTCGCTTTTCTGCTTGAACTTGTGTTTTTGCAGCGCGGTACTGACGAATCATCTTGCCGTTATGACGAAGGTTGATCGTCACATCAAAACGACTCAATGCGATGCGTTTAAGCAACTCATCAATATGGGTGAATTCAGTTTTCTCGGTGCGTAAGAATTTGCGGCGTGCTGGCGTATTAAAGAACAGGTCCAACACCTCAACCGAAGTGCCAATAGGATGCGCCGCAGGCTGCAGTTTTACCTGCATATCACGACCTTCACTGTGTGCTGCCCAAGCTTGATCTTGAGTGGCAGGGCGTGAAGTCATGGTCAAGCGCGCAACCGAGCTAATACTCGCCAGCGCTTCACCACGGAAACCGAGGCTGACGATCGCCTCTAGGTCATCAAGAGTGTGGATTTTGGAGGTAGCATGACGACTCAGTGCCAAGGCAAGCTCATCTTTTACGATGCCTTTACCATTGTCACGAACGCGGATCATCTTGGCGCCACCTTTCTCGATATCAATATCGATACGTGTCGCACCAGAATCCAAACTGTTCTCAACCAACTCTTTTACAACAGAAGCGGGTCTTTCTACCACCTCACCCGCTGCGATTTGGTTAGCTAACCGAGCTGGCAGTATTTTGATCGTCATATTAATTGCTACCTTACTGCCATTGATGGAAACGCTGTTACGTTTGCACTAGTTCTTCTTTTTTAACATTGATATACCTGAAGCCGCTTAGTATTCCCAAGGCTACTTGTGAGGAATAATCAACACTTGGCCGATAGCCAGGCTGTCAGATTTTAACTTATTCGCTTGGCGAATGCTGTTGACGCTCACGCCGTATTTCGAAGCTATCTTGCCAAGGTAATCACCTCTTGCAACTTTGTGTTTGCGCAGAGGAACATCTTTAACTTCAACCGTAATACGTAACTTTTGGCCTACTCTCACCGTCTCTGATTTCAAACGGTTCTCACGTTTAATATCAGCCACCGACACTTTATAGCGGCTGGCGATCTTACCTAGGTACTCTCCAGACTTAACCGTGTGAGTGATGGTCTTCGTTTTAACCGCACTGCTTGATGATGAAGTTGAAGCACTGCCTGGAATCTTAAGTACTTGACCAATTGCTAGGCTGCTCGATTTCAGATTGTTGAACTTCATCAACGTCTGTGTCGACGTACCATACTTGCTCGCAATCACAGACAAAGACTCACCACGAGAGACTTTATGTTGGCTCACGCTGCCCGTTGATGACGTTGCGTTAGACAAGATAATCCCTTCAGGCGGGTTAGCCTTCAAATACTTAACCACCGCTTTAGTCACTGCTCGTGCCAATTTATCTTGGTGCGAACGTTGGAAAAGAAGCTTCTCTTCCGTCGGATTCGAAATAAAACCTGTCTCTACCAGTACTGATGGGATCTGTGGTGAACGTAATACTGCTAAGCTGGTGTTAATCGGCTTGCTATTGTGCAGTTTCGCAACCTTACCCATTTCAGACAGAATTGCCGTTGCCAGTTTGTAGCCCTCTTTTTGAGAGTGGCTAAACTGCAAATCAAGCAGGGTTTGGTTTACGTTCTTATCATCAATATTGCTTGTGAACGCTGCACCGCTACCACCAAGCAATTCAGACTGTTTCTCTTTATTCTCAATCCAACGAGAGATCTCTGTATTTGCGCGTCGAGTGTTCAATACAAACACTGAACCACCTCTTGGTTGAGGCGTCGTAAAGGCGTCGGCGTGAATAGAGATCAACAGGTGAGCTTCATTCTCTCGAGCAATCGCAACACGTCGATTCAGGTTCACAAAGTAATCAGCATTACGAGTCATACGAGTTTTGATCCCCGGGACCGCATTCAGTTGAGCTGCTAACTTCTTAGAAATACTCAGAGTCGCGTCTTTTTCGTATTTACGCGTAGGACCAATCGAACCTGGGTCTTCACCACCGTGGCCAGGATCAATCACAATTAGAATATCTTTCTGGCGCTTAACCTGATTAATGTTCTTACTTACCGTTGGCTTACTCGGTGTCGATGTCGCTTTACTTGCCGCACCATGAGGTAAGTCGATCACCAAACGGTGTCCATACTGACCACCTGGAGTCGGGCTCAGTTTGAATAATTCTGCTTTAGACGACTTCTTTAACTCAAAAACCAAGCGATAGGTGTTTTTGTCTGGCGGTGAGCTCTTACGAATCTTAGATAGAACAGGGCTGTCTTTCACCTCGACCGGTAACTTAGTCGCAAGACTGGTATTTTTTAAATCAACCACTAAGCGACTCGGGCTACTCAGGGTGAAATAGCTAAAGTCCGCTTCTGATTTTAAGTCGATAACCACACGAGTTTCTTCTGGAGAAGGCCAAACCCTTAAACTTTTCAGTGAGTTTGCAGAAACAAGTGAAGAAAACAGTATAGAAAAAACAGCAGCCATCATGGCCACTGTTGAAATAAGGCGTTTAGAAATCAACATAACTCCAACTGACTAAGTAAGCGCTGTCCGTATTCACTATTAGCGGTTAAAGAAACAATACGGTGATCGTCTTGGTAACGAATATCAATATCCAAATCGGCTTCTGGTAGCATCCCATAACCTTTCTCAGGCCACTCAACCAAACAGATAGCATCCGGCGTAAAATAGTCACGAATTCCCATAAACTCTAACTCTTCAGGATCTGCTAGGCGATAAAGGTCAAAGTGGTACACCTGCCAATCTGCAAGTTGATAAGGTTCAACTAGAGTATACGTTGGGCTTTTTACATTTCCTTGATGGCCAAGTGCTTTTACAAAGCCACGACTAAAGGTCGTTTTGCCTGCGCCAAGATCACCATGCAGATAAATAGTCGTCTGCTGTGAGCAAAGATTCGAAAGCTCCGTTCCTAATTGAATCGTTGCTTGTTCATCTTTCAAAGTAAATTGTTTCGTGCTCATGAATACGTTCTCTAAAAATCGATCGTTGACTATATAAAAATCAAAAGAACAAGAATAGTAAACCGTGATGCTTTTGGGAGACAAGCACTCAAGTGTAAGTTCTATGAAAAATACTGCTCAAAACGCGTCTGTTCTGGTCAACACCACTAAGATCCGTTAAGATCCGCCCCCATTTTTGCCGAACCTAATTTTAATTAGCCTTATCTCTAATTGTAAAACAGAGAAAATAAGAAATAAGCCATGAATCTAGACCATCTTGCTGAAAAAATTAAAATCTGGGGAAAAGAGCTGGGCTTTCAAAAAGTTGGCATCTGCGATGTTGATTTAAGTGAACACGAAGCCCCTCTTCAAGCATGGCTAGATGCTGGCAACCACGGCGAAATGGATTGGATGGCTCGACATGGGATGATGCGTGCACGTCCTGATGAACTTCACCCAGGCACAATTCGAGTGATCAGCGCTCGAATGAACTACCTACCACCAGAAGCTCAGTTCGCCTCTAACCTAAGCGATACCACTCAAGGCTACATCAGCCGCTATTCTTTAGGCCGCGACTATCACAAATTGTTCCGTAACCAGTTGAAAAAGCTAGGACAAAGAATTGAAAAAGAGGTCGAGGGTTTAGACTCACGCCCTTTCGTCGATTCAGCGCCCATTTTGGAAAGACCACTCGCTCAAAAAGCAGGGTTGGGCTGGACAGGTAAACACTCATTAATTCTTGATAAAGACGCTGGCTCTTGGTTCTTTCTAGGGGAGCTGTTAGTTAACATCCCTCTTCCCACGGATGAACCCAGTGTTGATGAGTGCGGCAAATGCACCGCATGTATCACTTCTTGCCCAACGGGTGCCATTATTGCTGATGGCGTAGTGGATGCTCGCAAATGTATCTCGTACTTAACCATTGAATATGATGGTGTGATCCCTGAAGAGTATAGAGATGCCATTGGTAACCGTATCTACGGTTGCGATGATTGTCAGTTAGTTTGCCCGTGGAATCGTCATGCCGAACTCACAGAGCAAACAGACTTTCACCGCAGAGAAGATTTCCAAGAAGCCGATCTGGTTTCACTTTCAAGTTGGGACGAAGCAACCTTCCTAAAGAAAATGGAAGGCTCAGCAATCAGACGTATCGGCCACACCCAGTGGTTACGCAATATCTTTGTTGCGATGGGCAATGCACCATTTCAACAACGCATTATTGAAACCCTGGAGTCTCATCAAGGCAAAAACGAAATGCTTGATGTGCATATTGAGTGGGCTTTGAATAAACAACTACAGCAGTTACCCAACGCTAGCAGTGTGCAAGAAGATAGCTCTACGCAGAAAAATAGCTGTGTGCAAAAAAGTAACAGCAAAATCTCCACCAAAAAGCACAGACTGATACGTATAGTAGAGAAAGGACTACCAAGAGACGCCTAGCCCTTTTGGTATCAACGATTGACAGCGACACCCACATCGATAGTCCAATATTTAAGACAACTCGTTGCACATAATTTTAGAACAATGTTTGACCTTGTTCTCAATTCTAACAATGTGGAAAAAATTCAGAACTCTCGTAAACTTCCGACACCCGAGCAAAGTTAAACACAGTACCGATAAATGATTAAGATCAAAAAACAACAAGTTAACGATCTTTTATTAAATCCAAGATAGGCATCCAACTTGATAAAAAACAACAAGTTACGATCGCTGCAATTCATCTAATATATTGAAAACAAGAAAGATCTTTTAGGGATAGGTAAAGAATTAAGCCTGAAACAACTTTATCAACCAAGTTATCCACACCTAACATTTTGTGGATAAGTCTGTTTATAGATGTGAAAAACCTCAAGTGTCTGCTTCAGAGACCTGATATTTACTAGCATTCCAGTTGCTAAGAAAAATTTAAGACAAAAAAATATCCACCATGATGGAGGATTGTTTGCTTTTTTGGGGGGATGATGCTTCGCAGCATTAAAGAAAGAGCGTGACCTTTGTGGTCGCCTTTAAACACAGAGGTTTAAAGTACTTATTAGCTTTTTTAGAAGAAAGCTGGAGCGATACATCGGGTTCGAACCGATGACCTCAACCTTGGCAAGGTTGCGCTCTACCAACTGAGCTAGTATCGCATTAGTTAACCGCTGCTCTTGCTGCCTTGGGCAACAGATAG
>NZ_JBFROH010000066.1:0-5173 GCF_041471425.1 Vibrio sp. 10N.261.52.C2
GAGAACGTTGATACGATAGACAAAGAGATATTGTCACGTACCTTTTCATTTAAGTTCCCCTACTTGGACAACCCTTTTAATTGTTCTATCGAGGAGCTTCGTCTTCATCAAATTGACTCTGGATCGTCTTACAACCTGAATGCCATTGCCGTAGAAGATAAGATACTTGCTCCGCGATTTACGGATGCAATTCCATTGAGTATGTTATTGAGCAAAAATGGACTTAAAGCTTAAGTATTACTTCTCGCTCTTTAGGTTATCCAACAGCACCACCTTCTCTTCATCACTCATCTTATCAATGGCGCACGCTAACTCAGCGCTCAATTCGCTCCTACAGAAAAAGTAGTTTAGCGGCACATCTAATTCTTCAGCCATACGTTCAAGCGTACCAATATCGGGTACATGCCTGCCTTTCTCGTAATGATTCATACGACCGCTAGCAGAACTCTGCTCCATACCAATTTTCACCCCTAAATCTTTTTGGGTGATCTTGGCTTTTTTACGCGCAGCTTTGAGCCTCGCAGGGATGGGGTTGTCTTTTTGCACTTACACATTTCTTTTCAACCTTTAGATAACTTAGATTGTCTAAGTTTTACTGATTTTTGTATACTTAGCAATCCTAAGTTTTTATTGCCTGTAAGAGTCACATGAAGAAAGTAACCAGAATTAACCCTCACATGTTTAACCTATTGATTGAGAAAGGGATGGATAATTTCTCCGTCACAGACGCTAGGGATGCTTTGCTAAACAGTGCTTCAACCTTCTCGAGTAAGGACGACGCTCGAAAGTATGTTTATAAGCAACTTCTATCTTTTGAGGAGAAAGGCTGGCTTTCTGTTATTGGGGTTCGCAGAGACAAACGCTACCATCAAACTAACGAATTCAAAGCGCTCACAATTGAGCCTAGATCGGGTCGAAATAGGAAAGCTAAGGTCGACTCAACGGATATTCAAATTCCAGAGTGCTCTCTAAATGCACTAGAGCGAGAGAAGAAACAGCATGAAGGTGAGCTGGCGATTACTCTAGGCGAGATTGAGGAATACCAATCGTTGTTAGCGCGTTTCCCAAACAACAAGCAAGATATGCAGCCGCTATTTAATGCAGCAAGAGAACGCTCAGCCAAGCTATTAGGCAGAATTAATGCACTAACCAACTGGATGCAAGTCGCCCAAAGTAAGGCTCCTCAATGTTAAGAGCATGGCAAGCCGAGTGTGCAGATCAAGCTGTCGAGAAATTCACTTCAAACAAGCATTCACACTTCTTCTGCCAAGCGACTCCTGGAGCGGGTAAAACCGTTATGGCCGCCGAGGTTGCGAGTCGGTTATTTGAAATAGGCATGATTGACTTAGTGCTGTGCTTCTCGCCCTCTCTGACTGTTGCTGAAGGGATGCAAAAGACCTTTTCATGGAAGCTCGAATGTTCCTTTAATGGAGGTTTGGGTTCTCTTGGAGGCTCTTACACCTACCAATCAATCCGTTTTTTGGATGAAAACTTTTGGTACACCGTCAGCAAATATCGAGTTTTAGTCATATTTGATGAGATCCACCATTGTTCGTTTGATGACGAGGGGAGGTCAAATTCATGGGGGCTAGAAATTGTTTCTAAGATCCAAGGCTTTGCTCGTTACACTCTGGCGCTGTCGGGCACGCCTTGGCGTTCTGACCGACTACCGATCGTCATGGCTGAGTATTCCGACCCTGATGGTAAGGTTGTTTGCGATTATCAATACGGCTTGCAACAGGCAGTTGAAGATAAGGTATGCCGCCGCCCTAAAATCGTTTTAATCGATAATGAACACCTGAGCGTTAAGGCTGGCAGTGACAATCAACACTTCGCCTCTATTCTTGATTGCCTTAAACAATCCGATGTCTCTTACCAAAGCGTCATTCACAACGAAGACGCTATGAATTACATACTAAATAGCGGTTGCCAAAAGTTAGAGCAGATAAGGCAAGAGTCCCCAAGTGCTGGAGGCTTGGTGGTCGCCTCTTCTATTAAGCACGCTAAAGACATTCAAAAGCGACTTGTTGAGCACTTTAATCAATCAGCATGCATAGTGACTTATCATCACGATAATCCGTTAAATGAAATTGAATCTTTTCGTCATTCAAGCGTTCAGTGGATAGTCAGTGTTGGGATGATAAGTGAAGGAACGGATATTCCAAGGCTGCAGGTTTGCTGTCATATGAGTTCGGTAAAAACGGAGCTTTACTTTAGACAAGTCCTTGGAAGGATATTGAGAGTTAATGATTCACCCAATCAAGAAGCCTGGTTGTATACCTTTGCCGAAGAAAGTTTGATTGGGTTTGCTGAAAGAATTGAGCAGGATATTCCAGAGTCGTGTCTATTTATTAAATCGAATGAACAGACTGATGAATCAGATAAGGCGCAGAGTTTTACTCCTACAGATTTTTCGTACGATAAGATTATGGTATCTGGGGAGTCCTCAACTCAACTAAATTGGTCAAAAATCGATGGGGTTCAAAACGCATTTTACTCTGATTTCGATGGTTATGATGAGTTACGTTTAGGTGATTTTAAACAAAGAGTTATCGCAACATTCACTTAATCACACCGTGAATAATGCGCACTCGGATTTATATTGGCTTTACGATATACTGATTAGCTATTGAGTCTCTCTACGAGTAATCTAAATGGTCAGCAGCATTAATAAAGCTAAGTTATCTGAAACCGACATCATTACCAAATTCATACTTCCTGCGATTAAAGATGCTGGGTGGGATGATATGACTCAGATTCGACAAGAAGTAAAACTGCGCGATGGTAAAGTGATTGTTCGAGGCCAAGCTGCTGCTCGTCAGAAAGTAAAATCAGCTGACATCGTACTTTATCATAAGCCTAGTATGCCGCTTGCAGTGATTGAGGCAAAAGCCAATAAGCATGAAGTTGGCAAAGGTATGCAACAAGGCATGGTGTACGCAGGTCTGCTAGAGGTTCCATTCGTTTTTGCCTCGAATGGCGATGGTTTTATTTTCCGAGACTTAACCAACCCAACTCAACTTGAAACGGAAATTCGTTTAGAGGATTTCCCAACCCCTCAGCAGTTGTGGGAAAAGTATTGTGCTTGGAAAGGGTATAAAGAAGAACATCTGCCAATTATCACCCAAGATTACCATGATGATGGCAGCGGTAAATCACCGCGTTACTACCAGCTTCAAGCTATCAACAAAACAGTAGAGGCCGTTGCTGCTGGTCAAGACAGAGCTTTACTAGTCATGGCGACGGGTACAGGTAAAACCTACACCGCATTTCAAATTATCTGGCGACTTTGGAAAGCCAAAGCCAAGAAGCGAATTTTGTTCTTAGCTGACCGAAATATCCTTGTCGATCAAACTAAAACGAACGATTTTCAGCCATTCGGCACGGCGATGACAAAGATTACAGGTCGCAAAGTCGATCCTGCTTTTGAGGTTCATCTAGCCCTTTATCAAGCGCTTACGGGACCAGAAGAAGAACAAAAAGCCTACAAGCAAGTAGACCCTAACTTCTTTGACTTAATCATCATTGACGAGTGCCACCGTGGTAGTGCTTCAGAAGACAGCGCTTGGCGTGAAATTCTTGAATACTTTAGCAGTGCGACTCAAGTCGGTTTGACGGCGACACCAAAAGAGACCGATGAAATATCTAACATCGAGTACTTTGGCGACCCAATTTATACCTACTCTCTTAAAGAAGGTATTGAGGATGGCTTCTTAGCCCCTTATAAAGTAGTTCGTGTCGATATTGATGTGGACGTCCAAGGTTGGCGACCAACCAAAGGGCAAACTGACAAAAATGGCGAAGTGATTGAAGATCGAATCTACAACCAAAAAGATTTTGATCGCACTATGGTTATTGATGAGCGTACAGAGCTTGTCGCACAAACCATCACCAACTATCTGAAACGTACCGACCCAATGGCCAAAACCATCGTGTTCTGTAACGACATCGATCATGCTGATCGTATGCGCCGTGCGTTAGTAAATTTGAATCCAGAACAGGTTAAGAAGAACGATAAATACGTAATGAAAATTACGGGCGATGACGATATTGGCAAAGATCAGCTAGACAATTTTATCAATCCTAAGAAAAAGTACCCTGTTATTGCCACGACTTCAGAGCTAATGACGACGGGAGTTGATGCAAAAACCTGTAAGCTAGTAGTGCTTGATCAAGGTATTCAATCGATGACCAAGTTTAAGCAAATCATTGGTCGTGGTACTCGTATTGATGACCGCTATGGCAAGCTTTGGTTCACTATCTTGGATTTCAAAAAAGCGACAGAACTGTTTGCTGATGAACGCTTCGACGGAACTCCAGAACGCGTGAAGGTCACGACTCCAGATCAGTTCGAAGATGAAGAAGATTTAGATGACATCATCGACGGCGTTGATGATGTCGATGCTGATAACCCATTCGGTGATGAAGACATTGACCCTGATTCAATTCAAGAGCCAGAGACTACCTATGGTGAAGATTTTGGAAACTCCCCTGAAAGTACAGGCGGTGCAGACGATTGGGGTGATGAGAATCGAGTTCGCAAATTCCATGTGAATGGAGTTCCAGTAAAAGCGCTCGCTGAACGTGTCCAATATTACGATTCAGACGGTAAGCTTGTGACCGAGTCATTTAAAGACTACACCCGTAAAACCATGGTGAAGCAGTTCTCTTCTTTAGATGAGTTCACCAAGCGTTGGAACGAATCTGACCGGAAGCAAGCCATTATCGATGAGTTAGCCGAAGCCGGTATTCTATGGGAAGCGCTAGAGGACGAAGTGGGTAAAGACATGGACCCATTCGATATGATTTGCCATGTCGTTTATGACCAACCCGCTTTAACTCGTAAAGAGCGCGCCGATAACGTGAAGAAGCGTAACTACTTCACTAAATATGGCGATACCGCGCAGCAGGTATTGAACAACCTTCTTGATAAGTATGCTGACGGTGGCGTTACAGAAGTCGAAAATATTACTGTACTTAAAGTCGCTCCTTTTAATGTATCCGCCCCATGAACCTACGGGGCGACTTGTCAGTGTTTGAAGTTCCAAGGCAGGAGTGCATCGATATCGGGCTCTGCTTTTGCTAGCTCTTTCATGCACTTGACCATATAGTCATAGAGGATAAGGCCGTTGGCTTTTGCAGTCTCGATGATGCTGTAAAGCATCGCGCTCGC
>NZ_JBFROH010000067.1:0-3165 GCF_041471425.1 Vibrio sp. 10N.261.52.C2
ACCCTTTCGGGTTGTATGGTTAAGTGACTAAGCGTACACGGTGGATGCCTTGGCAGTCAGAGGCGATGAAAGGCGTAATAACTTGCGATAAGCCCAGATTAGGTAGTAATAACCTTTTGAGTCTGGGATTCCTGAATGGGGAAACCCACTTACATAAGTAAGTATCCTGTTGTGAATACATAGCAACAGGAGGCAAACCGGGGGAACTGAAACATCTAAGTACCCCGAGGAAGAGAAATCAACCGAGATTCCGAAAGTAGCGGCGAGCGAAATTGGATTAGCCCTTAAGCTTTTAATGAGACAGATGAAGGCTCTGGAAAGTGCCGCAATAAAGGGTGATAGCCCCGTAACCGACACATCATAATCAGTGAAAACGAGTAGGGCGGGACACGTGATATCCTGTCTGAATATGGGGGGACCATCCTCCAAGGCTAAATACTACTGACTGACCGATAGTGAACCAGTACCGTGAGGGAAAGGCGAAAAGAACCCCTGTGAGGGGAGTGAAATAGAACCTGAAACCGTGTACGTACAAGCAGTAGGAGCACCTTCGTGGTGTGACTGCGTACCTTTTGTATAATGGGTCAGCGACTTAATTTTAGTAGCAAGGTTAACCGTTTAGGGGAGCCGTAGGGAAACCGAGTCTTAACTGGGCGTACAGTTGCTAGGATTAGACCCGAAACCAGGTGATCTAGCCATGGGCAGGTTGAAGGTTGAGTAACATCAACTGGAGGACCGAACCGACTAATGTTGAAAAATTAGCGGATGACTTGTGGCTAGGGGTGAAAGGCCAATCAAACCTGGAGATAGCTGGTTCTCCCCGAAAGCTATTTAGGTAGCGCCTCGGACGAATACTACTGGGGGTAGAGCACTGTTAAGGCTAGGGGGTCATCCCGACTTACCAACCCTTTGCAAACTCCGAATACCAGTAAGTACTATCCGGGAGACACACGGCGGGTGCTAACGTCCGTCGTGGAGAGGGAAACAACCCAGACCGCCAGCTAAGGTCCCAAAGTATAGCTAAGTGGGAAACGATGTGGGAAGGCTCAGACAGCCAGGATGTTGGCTTAGAAGCAGCCATCATTTAAAGAAAGCGTAATAGCTCACTGGTCGAGTCGGCCTGCGCGGAAGATGTAACGGGGCTAAGCTATACACCGAAGCTGCGGCTACGTACCTTAGGGTATGTGGGGTAGGGGAGCGTTCTGTAAGCCGTTGAAGGTGGTCTGTAAGGGCTGCTGGAGGTATCAGAAGTGCGAATGCTGACATGAGTAACGATAAAGGGAGTGAAAAACTCCCTCGCCGGAAGACCAAGGGTTCCTGTCCAACGTTAATCGGGGCAGGGTAAGTCGACTCCTAAGGCGAGGCCGAAAGGCGTAGTCGATGGGAAACGGGTTAATATTCCCGTACTTCTTACAATTGCGATGGGGGGACGGAGAAGGCTAGGTGGGCCTGGCGACGGTTGTCCAGGTTCAAGTACGTAGGCGGGTGGTTTAGGTAAATCCGGACCGCTACTAACGCTGAGATACGATGTCGAGCTACTACGGTAGTGAAGTCATTGATGCCATGCTTCCAGGAAAAGCCTCTAAGCTTCAGATTGTAAGGAATCGTACCCCAAACCGACACAGGTGGTCGGGTAGAGAATACCAAGGCGCTTGAGAGAACTCGGGTGAAGGAACTAGGCAAAATGGTACCGTAACTTCGGGAGAAGGTACGCTCTTATCAGTGAAGTCCCTTGCGGATGGAGCAGACGAGAGTCGCAGATACCAGGTGGCTGCAACTGTTTATTAAAAACACAGCACTGTGCAAAATCGTAAGATGACGTATACGGTGTGACGCCTGCCCGGTGCCGGAAGGTTAATTGATGGGGTTAGACTTCGGTCGAAGCTCTTGATCGAAGCCCCGGTAAACGGCGGCCGTAACTATAACGGTCCTAAGGTAGCGAAATTCCTTGTCGGGTAAGTTCCGACCTGCACGAATGGCGTAATGATGGCCACGCTGTCTCCACCCGAGACTCAGTGAAATTGAAATCGCTGTGAAGATGCAGTGTACCCGCGGCTAGACGGAAAGACCCCGTGAACCTTTACTACAGCTTGGCACTGAACATTGAACCTACATGTGTAGGATAGGTGGGAGACTATGAAACCGCGTCGCTAGATGTGGTGGAGTCGTCCTTGAAATACCACCCTTGTAGTTTTGATGTTCTAACGTTGGTCCCTGAATCGGGGTTACGGACAGTGCCTGGTGGGTAGTTTGACTGGGGCGGTCTCCTCCCAAAGAGTAACGGAGGAGCACGAAGGTGGGCTAAACACGGTTGGACATCGTGTGGTTAGTGCAATGGCATAAGCCCGCTTGACTGCGAGAATGACAATTCGAGCAGGTGCGAAAGCAGGTCATAGTGATCCGGTGGTTCTGAATGGAAGGGCCATCGCTCAACGGATAAAAGGTACTCCGGGGATAACAGGCTGATACCGCCCAAGAGTTCATATCGACGGCGGTGTTTGGCACCTCGATGTCGGCTCATCACATCCTGGGGCTGAAGTCGGTCCCAAGGGTATGGCTGTTCGCCATTTAAAGTGGTACGCGAGCTGGGTTTAGAACGTCGTGAGACAGTTCGGTCCCTATCTGCCGTGGGCGTTGGAAAATTGAAAGGGGCTGCTCCTAGTACGAGAGGACCGGAGTGGACGAACCTCTGGTGTTCGGGTTGTCATGCCAATGGCATTGCCCGGTAGCTAAGTTCGGAATCGATAACCGCTGAAAGCATCTAAGCGGGAAGCGAGCCTTGAGATGAGTTTTCCCTGACGCTATAAGCGTCCTAAAGGGTTGTCGTAGACTACGACGTTGATAGGCAGGGTGTGTAAGTGCTGCGAGGCATTGAGCTAACCTGTACTAATTGCCCGTGAGGCTTAACCATACAACACCCAAGGGGTTTTGTGGACTCAAAGAAATACCAAACGCTTGAATGAGTTTGAAGAGATAGACTTTTAAATCAGTTTTCCAGATTATTTTGCCTTCAGTTTTTAAAAAAGCTGAAAGTAAAAGCAAAATTTGCTTGGCGACCATAGCATTGTGGACCCACCTGATTCCATGCCGAACTCAGAAGTGAAACACAATAGCGCCGATGGTAGTGTGGGGCTTCCCCATGTGAGAGTAGGACATCGCCAGGCT
>NZ_JBFROH010000067.1:3589-3880 GCF_041471425.1 Vibrio sp. 10N.261.52.C2
ACGTTGATAGGCAGGGTGTGTAAGTGCTGCGAGGCATTGAGCTAACCTGTACTAATTGCCCGTGAGGCTTAACCATACAACACCCAAGGGGTTTTGTGGACTCAGATGTACCAGACCTTGAATGCGTTTGAAGAGAAATAACTTTTAAATCAGTTTTCCGAATTTTAAAATTTGCTTGGCGACCATAGCATTGTGGACCCACCTGATTCCATGCCGAACTCAGAAGTGAAACACAATAGCGCCGATGGTAGTGTGGGGCTTCCCCATGTGAGAGTAGGACATCGCCAGGCT
>NZ_JBFROH010000068.1:0-4952 GCF_041471425.1 Vibrio sp. 10N.261.52.C2
TTAATTACGCAACAAAGCCCGTTGAAGAAGCTATTATACTTATGTTGAAATAGACTGAATTACTAGCTGGCGGTTGTAAGCAGGTTAAGTACGTTAGGATAAAGTATAGTTGCCTTAGCCTAAAAATTTATGCAGTAACTTATGAATTTGACACTTGGTTAAAAGTATTACCATAAGTATTACCGCTCTCTTTGCGAGTTTTTTTATGGATATATATCAGCATCTTAAATAAATAAGTCGGATTCCTCACTCACCGCCAAATTTAAGACCGCAGCAGTTCGCTGCGGTTTTTTTATGTCTAATTTTATCCTGCGACCTGTTATCACCAAGGAAGAGCAACAACAGGTGTGATGACCAGTCGAAGTTGATGCTCTATCCCAAACGCGTCAGGGCTTTCAATGTAGTTCCAGTATTGAAGACCAAACTTGATGGGTTTGCCACCAATGAGAGTCGTCTTAGCGAACCCAATACCAATAGGGAATGACAATTTATTTCCACTGCTCGCTTCGTGATTATAGCTCCAAGTTGGTTGCGCTTGAATTTGCCATCCATCGTCTAGATTCGCGGTATAGAAGTACTGTCCACCAGTAATACTCGCGTCGGCGTCATTGCTTCCGCCAGCGTTCCATTGATGGGTAATTAACGCCCCGATAACCCCCCAGCTTTGTACGTAGGCTAAGGCAAACTCTGGACCGAGTAAGAATTGATCGTTACCCAGTTCATCGCTTGTTGCGGTGGGCAGTGTACCCACTATCCCCCCCACGACAATCATGCCGCTCTCAAAGGTATGACCAACGGCCACATCAAAGCCGATATCACCGAGACCTGCATCTGAATTTTCAAATCTATCGCCCTTGTAATAGGGTTGGTCAAATATTAAAGGTATATTTGGTCTGATAAATAAGTTGGTTCGCTCTGCAATTGGCACAGGGAGAACAGGTTGAAAGCTCAAGCGATACCCGTTCTGACTGTTCGCTGAATTTAAGTCGCCTTGATAGTTCGTCCAATCCAAGTTAAAGGACATCGAGCCAAGCGTTGTGTTTGGGTTGGCTAGCTCTTTAGCTACCTCCTCTACATCTTGCCCCTCGTCGGCTAACACTACGATGGGAAGAGTGACAGCAAAGAAGAATATCGCGCTTAAACTTCGTAATTTAAGGTTTGGCATTTTTTTTCCCTGACGAAAACGTTGGTACATAAACGTTTAGCTATGAAGGATTATTTTGTCAAAGTTGCCTTTATAGAGAAGGGCAGCTCTGGAGCGGCAAAGTCAATAGCTGTGGGTGAGATGAGCGTAAAAGTGATTGTTTTTGAGTCACTTTCTCTTGTCACGTTAGATTTGTCTTATCAATGAGCAAAGATGAGGATCAGGTAGATAGCGTGAAATTATTGGTCTAAGATTTTTGACACGTAACACTTATAGTTCATCTCACACACACGGGATAAAATTATGAAACCACTAGAATCATTCATTAAAAAGGCTACGATCGTCGGCTTTGGCCTTATGTCACCACTTGTTATCGCCGCTAATTATGATGTTGTAATTTTGAACGGCAGAGTTATCGACCCTGAAACAAATTTCGATTCTGTTGCTAATGTCGGGATCAAAGATAATAAGATCACAGCAATAACGACCGATAGTATTTCTGGGGATAAAACTATTGACGCTACAGGTAAAGTTGTTGCCCCTGGATTCATCGACGTCCACGCTCATGGTCAAAACATTGGTGACTACAGAATGCAGGCGATGCAAGGCGTTACCACTATGCTGGAACTCGAATCTGGTGTTCTACCTATCAGTGACTGGTATGCAGGACAAGCTGAAAAAGGCTTACCATTAAACTATGGTGCAGCAGCTGGTTGGACTTACGCTCGTATTGCTACATTTAGTGAGACGGAACCCGAAGCGACCGTTGGCTATTTCCAAAAAGCTCAATCACGTAATGATTGGAAGATGGATATAGCAACACCTGAGCAAGAAAGTAAAATCATCAAGCTGATTGAGCAAGGCCTTGATGAAGGTGGCCTAGGTATCGGTATTAACGCTGGCTATGCACCGGGCCATGGTCAAAAAGAATATTATGCATTGGCTGAATTAGCCGCAGAAAGAGACGTAGCAACCTATACTCACGTTCGCTATGCCAGCAATGCCGAGCCACAAAGCTCGTTTGAAGCCGTTAAAGAATTAGTGGGCAATGCCGCTATCACTGGCGCTCATATGCACTTTTGTCATATTAACAGTACTTCATTAAAAGATATCGAAACCATCTTACCTATGGTCAATAAGGCTCAAGAACAAGGAATCAATGTTACTGTGGGCGCTTACCCTTGGGGCGCAGCAAGTACTGTCGTTGGCGCAGCCATGTTTTCTGGTGAAGGCTGGCGGGAACGTATGGGTTCAACCGCTGAAAACTTTCAGCTAGGTAAAGAACGTATGACAGAAGAACAGTTGAAAGACTACCAAGAAAATAAACCTGGTACTTTTATTGTCTGGCACTTCCTAGACGAGCAAAACCCTAAAGATCTTGCTCTATTAGACGCTTCGATTCTAAATCCTAATGTGTTGATTGAATCTGACGAAATGTTCTGGATGCATATGGACGAAGACGGCCACATTGAAAATTATGCAGGTGACGAGTGGCCATTACCAAAAGATCTATTCTCTCATCCTAGATCAAATGGCACCTTTGCTAAAGTACTCAGAGTCTATGTTCGTGAGCGCGGCTTGTTAACGATGACGGAAGCACTACGTAAAATGACACTGATGCCAGCTCAATTAATAGAAGATTTTGTCCCTCAAATGAAAAATAAAGGACGAATTCAAACCAATATGGACGCAGATATCGTGGTATTCGACCCAGAAACTATCGCTGATGTGGGCACCTACCAAGATCCTAACCACCCAGCCGTAGGCGTACATTGGTTATTGGTTAACGGCAAAATCGTTGTCAACAACACACAACTAGATACAGACGTTAAAGCAGGCGAAGCCATTCGACGTTAATTCACCTAATCAATGATAAATCAGACTATAGAAAGCGATACTCAGGTATCGCTTTTTTATCTCACCTCTTCGATAATTTCTTAAAGTGTCACATATAATACTTTTAAATGAATTTTCTAATTGAGGTAACATTTAGATAGATTTGCCAAAAATATTCGACATAAATCACGTTTTTATCATGTCATTGGGCGTAGTTTATTTATAAAAAGGTGCATAAAAAGGTGCGTACAAAGGGCTTAACACTCCGTTTGATATAAATCCGTACCTATCTTTACTTCCAAACTTCCAAACTTCCAAACTTCCAAACTTCCAAACTTCCAACATATTTATATTTTATAGAAGCTAACACTGTTAAGGAAAATTTCAAATATGGACAACAAATCTGAAATCGAACCAAGTAATGATAAAGCGACAAAGTCAGGTGCACCAAAATTACCAGAATTTGAAATAAAAGATTATTCAAAAATCCCTCAACGAACACACAAATATCCTGCATCTGAACGTGCAAAAAAAATTGTTCGAGATTCTATGGCTATTGACAGCCTTTTTTCCGGTCTTTGGCCCTCTCAATGGTCTTCACCTGAAGCACCAGAATTCCATGATGAAATGGACAAGTGCAAAGCCGCTGGATTCAAGGTACTAGCAGCATGTCCTTCCGCAGACTCGTTAGATGCCTCGGTTGAAGGCATTATGAAAGGCGCTCAGTTCTACCTAAGCAAAATGAAAGAACGCCCAGACGACTATATGATGATCCGCACTACCAAAGATATTGATGAAGCGGTAAAACAAAACAAATTGGGTATTTACTTCACTCACCAAGGTACTCAAATATTTGGTGGTGATGTTGATCGCGTAGGACTATGGCGTGAGATGGGCTATGGTTACTGTTTATTGGCATATAATCAACGTAATGATGTGGGTGATGGCTGCTTCGAAATTGAGAACCGTGGTCTAACTGAATATGGAAAAAAACTTGTCGACGCTTATAACCGATACGGTATGCCTGTTGATGTAAGCCATACTGGCGAACGAACCTCCTTAGATGCGATTGAACGCAGTAGCCAACCTGTCATTTCTTCGCATTCAGGTGCGAAAGCCATTGCCGATTATCAGAGAAGCCTTTCTGACGCTGTGATTAAAGGTGTTGCGGCAACCGGTGGGGTTTGCTCAATAAATATGGTGGCTGCCTTTATGGATACATCTAACCCAGATATATTGACGACTGAACAATTATTTCGACATATTGATTATATGGTCAACTTAGTCGGTATAGACCACGTTGGCTTCGGTTCAGACTATATCCCGAACATCAATTTTACAGCGTCTATTATTCAAACACCAATGGGGCAGAACGTATTCCCTGATGGTGGCTATAGTGCCGCTGTAGGAGCAAAAGGGTTTCCTACCCCAGCACCATATCAAATTGTTGCAGCTCTAATTGATACCATGCTTGAAAATGGATACTCAGAAGAAGACTGCAGCAAGTTCTTAGGTGGCAACATGTACCGAGTATTTGATCAAGTCTGGGTATAAGAAGTTTATTAAATTTACTCAATAATTAGCACTTCTAACATCTCGTTTAGAAGTGCTTTTTTAATCGCTTCGAATGAGACTGCAGTTTATGACTGCTCCTAACTTGTTATTGTCCAATTTCGTGCTAGTAGGTACCAGAATCTTCCGTGATTGTTAAGTTCGATGAAGGGATAAAACCTTCAAATCAATCTAAGTATGTTTTGAAAATGTGATTAAAAAGGCTGAATCAATAAACTGATCAGCCTCTATCGATTTATTCCATTAAAGGTAACGACTTCTCAAATGATCTTTGAAGTATTGCGCATTCAAGGTTTCACCTGTTGCACCTTTCACCAAATCATCAGTAGTAAGCAGGCTGCCTTTGCTCCAAATGTTCGATTCTAACCAATTGAAGATAGGTATCCGCCCCATGAACCCA
>NZ_JBFROH010000069.1:0-16564 GCF_041471425.1 Vibrio sp. 10N.261.52.C2
GAACCGTCTTCATCGATTGAGTACGCTAAGTCACCAGACACTGGCGCATCATCAACCGCTGTAACACTCACATCGATGTTGGCAGAGACCGTATCGGTGCCATCTGACACATCGAAGCCGAAGTTTACGTCACCATTGAAGTTTTCATTCGGTGCGAAGGTGTATGTGCCATTACCGTTGTCGGTAAGAATACCGTCGCCACCGTCGTAGGTCACACTTTCAACCGTTAGGTTGTCACCTTCAATGTCTGTCGCACCAGAAAGGAGGTCAGCGTCGGTGAATACAAGAGTTCCGTCTTCCTCGATTTCAAACGTTTTATCTTCAGGAACAGGCGCGTCATTAATCGGGCGTACCGTTAAATCAATTGCGCTGCTAATCGTTTCTTGGCCGTCACTGATGTCGAAAGTAAGGTCAAGTTCACCATTAAAATCAGCTGAAGGAACAACGGTGAAAGTACCATCACCATTGTCTTGAACTGTTGCATCATCACCAACTTGAACGTTAGAAGCAACAAGCTCGTCCCCATCTACATCACTTGCGTATTCGAGTAATTGTTCTTGAGTGAATGTTATGGAGCCATCTTCATCCATGATGTAAGCCAGATCTTGTTCAGCTTCTGGCGCATCATTTTCACTTTCCACTTTGATTTTAAACGTTTCGCTTACCGTTTCAGAATCAAAGTCATCCTCTACTTCGCTAATGGTCTCTTCGTCAGAAGCTTGAACATCAACTGCAAACGTCTCTTCTACTGTTTGTGAATCTAGCTCATCACCAACTTGTTGGTCACCCGACTCTGAAGATGTCGCACTCGGCGCTGCTGAAGTACGCGCAGCTTGGCCTTGTTCTTCATTACCTTCAGCGTCTACACCACCTGTCGCAGCCTCTGCGATATCACCACCTACAGCTTGTGCGCCCGCTCCAGCACCGCCACCACTGCCAGCAGCGTTATCCGAGCCAGCTTCAGAAGCGGCTCCACCAACTACATTGGATTGTGCAGCGTCTGAATCTCCATCACTTTCTGGCGTCTCTTCTTGCACAGCCGCACCAGAAGCAGAGGCATCTTCAGCATTACCTGCACCACTCGGATTTTCGTCTAAAGCCTGGTTAACTTCGTCTGCCGCATCCGCATTTTCAGCACCCGTCGCTATTGTCGACGCAATCGTGTTTTGTTGATTTTGTTGATTCTGCTGTTGGGAGGGCGTACCCGCGTCGTTCGTGTCCGTTTGTTCTACCGCGTCATTTAGATCTTCATTTTGGTTGTTTTGGTTATTTTCGCCTGCCATTACAGCCTCCGTTGCTACTAGCTAACTGATCGTATTTATAGAGGCATTAAAGGACATCATTTTGAAAAACCAATTTTTTTATACAACATTTTTCATAATTTCTTTTTAAAGAGAAAGAATCAAAAAAAATTTGAAAACTGCCTTTAAAGATCCTTAGTTATTGTGATTAAAGCAATTAAGGCAGTGGAGCGATGATAGACATGACGAATTTGTTGCGCTCGGTCGACAACAACCACAAAGGGCTGCAATTGCTATTAGGCGACTTTTACAATGACTTTTCTGACGCAGCCCTAAATATAGAAGCGCTTCATAACGGTAATCATTTTGATGAACTCAATAGTTACTCAAAACGATTGAAGACCATCTTAACGTTGCTTTGCGACCAAGACCTTCCGCCAAAAATGGCCAAATTGGAACACTTGAGTAGACACGAGTTTCCTGCGCCGGAAGATCTAATAGAGGATGTAAAAACTGAATTGCACAACGTCAATCGACAAATCAACCACTTGTTGGATATTAAGGAAGTAATAGATGGCAAGTAACCGAGGT
Source organism: Vibrio sp. 10N.261.52.C2 (assembly GCF_041471425.1). Lineage (NCBI taxonomy): Bacteria > Pseudomonadati > Pseudomonadota > Gammaproteobacteria > Vibrionales > Vibrionaceae > Vibrio > Vibrio sp. 10N.261.52.C2. The sequence goes on from NZ_JBFROH010000069.1 coordinate 1,833, forward strand.
CAGTCATGAGCAATAACCAAATAGAACATCACCTCAGAAAAGCACTCGTTTCCAATAACGAGGCTTCTAAGGTCACAGCTGATGACACTATTGTGCTTGCTAGTGCCATGACCAGCGTTCACAAAACGTTGCTCATTATATTCTTGCTCGCTTTGGTCGCTATTGCGGTGGCGTCACAAGCACGTATCGATATTGTTGTTTCTGTACGTGGCGAACTGCTATTGGAATCGGATGTTGAGAAAGTTCAGCATTTAGAAGGCGGGATATTAGAAGAATTGTTAGTCAGAAAAGGGGAAGTCGTTTATGAGGGCCAACCTATCGCTCGAATACGCTCACTTGACCGTAACACTCAACTTGATACCGTCAATACTGAAATTATTCAGATAGAGCTCGATAAGATTCGTTATGAAAGCTTACGCGACATGATAGAGCCTAACTTCGACGCTTTCATTGAGAAATACCCTGAGCAAGTTCAGGTCAACATGAATACCTGGAGACAAGAATTCTCTAAAAACCGTTCAAATGAAGAACTCATTACACACGATATTAAGCACAAGAACTCGTTGATCAGTTCAATGTTAAAGCGTCGCAAAAGTTCAGAGAATCAACTCTCTCTGATACGTAAGCAGCTCAACATCAAAAACACCCTCTATAAAGAAGAGATGGCGTCTTATGTCGACGTTCTTAACATGAAAGTACAAGAGTCGAATATGGTGCGTGAGATTGAGAACCTTGACGAATCTGTGATGAATGAGCGTTTCCAACTCGACAAACTGGAAAAGCAACACCGTGACTTGGTTGAGAATCGAAACTCTGAGTACCAAGCACAAATCATTCAAGCGAACAAAGACCTCAAGCTAAAGCGAATCTTACAACCGCAGCATTCCGACAAGGTTGATCGCCTAGTCGTCTACTCGCCAGTCGATGGTGTGGTCGATAAACTTCACTTCAATTTCCGTTCTGCTGTGATTCCGCCAGGAGAAAGTATCGCCGATATTGCCCCAATAAATAATTCGTTACACGGTGAAGCGAAGATCCCACGTAAAGACATGGGATTTGTCGAAATTGGTCAGGCAGTGAAAGTAAAAATGGATACCTATAACTTTGCAAAATACGGGTTTGTTGAGGGAACCATCGCCTCAATCAGCCGTTCATCATACGAAGAAGAAGACGCTGAATTCTATTTAGCTGAGATTGAAATTGACCGAAACTTTCTTGAACGAGGAGGCACTCAATACAAGTTATCACCTTACATGGAGTTTACCGCTGATGTGAAAACAGGCTCGCGTCGCGTGATCGAATACGCTGCGAAACCGGTGATGTCAGCCATCGAGGATGCTTTCGATGAGAGATAATCAATGAGCGGTAAACCTTCGTACAATATTTCCATACCCGCCCTACGTCTAAGCATACTATTTAGCGTGGTATTGGCTGCGCTCGCTTTCTATTTATACTTTTCTTGGTCAAAGATAGATTCAGTCGCACAAGTGCAAAGCGCCCCACTGCTCATACAAGCCCAGAAGCTTAATCAGACCATAGAACAAGATATTCAAACTCTGCAACAGTGTTTAAGTACCAACACTTGCGGCACTAACGAATTCAACCTGGTTAACTTGAAGCTTGAAATTAATGAATTTCGCTCTTTAGCCTCGTTGAACAAAACCGAGTTCAGCTTGGTTGGGGCAACTGAATACACACAACTGGAATTGGCGATTAATCGTTTCTCCGATAGCGCAAAAACACGTAACGACGTATTAGGCTTGTACCTTTCATTGACCAATAACTATCTGCAGATGGACGACAACTATCGCACCATGTTTAACAACCATGCAAATGACTTAATGTCAGAAAAAAACGAGTTCTTTATCTGGTTGTTTATGGTGGTCGTGATATTGGCTGTGATTACGATTCTATCCAACTCAGTTGCTATGTTGAAGCTAAAGAAATCCAGTTCTAACGAACGCGAAATCGACTATGAATTCGATGCCCTGTATCAAGAGCTGAAGCAGCTAGATTTACAACGTCTTGAAGAGCTTCTTAATGAAGTTAGCATCAACCCCAAGCAGCGTCAGATTTACTCTCATCTCAAACTTATTTTCAGTAAATTAGAAGACCAAAAGCGCAATAACGATCTCTACAAACAGTTGTATGCGCTGATCGGTTATGAGATTCGCGGAATTACAAACACCATCAACGGTGGTGTCCAATATCTGGTTCAAGAAACCGATGAAAACGGCGTGTTGATGGCGAACGATATTACCTCTGCGTGTAGCACACTATCTGAGTTAGCAGAAAACTATAATCGCTTGATATCACAGGGTACGGAAAGCAAGTCGAAAGAGTTCTCTTTACTGAGCGTGTTATCTGAATTAATGATTCATATCAGTGCCAAAGTACAACGTAATGAAAGCCAACTTGACTGTTTTATCTCTGACAACTTACCGAATCGTGTTGCAGGCCAATCCACCAGCTTATTCTGGATACTGTTCCTTCAACTTTCTAACGCTATTCAACTCAAATCAAATAAGAAACTGTTTGTAACGATTGAATCGGGTGCGGCTTCAGACATGGAAAATACCCGTGTCACCATCAACCTCAACTTCTTATCAACACTGGATGTTTCTGTTGCCAAGCTCAACAAACTCCATTGGAGCGCACACAAAGACCATACAGCCAGCACAGATGACTTAGCGAAAAGCGTTCTGAAGGATTACGGATATTACGAGAGCCACTGGTTCCAGTCAGGGGCTCAGGAACGTTTTCAGATCGAGCTTGATCTTAAGGCTAAGAACTTCCACACAGAGAAAACTCGCTTTGATGGCAAGCGTTTACTCTTGTGTGCTAATACTCAAGTTCGCATCGATGTGATGAAGAAAATGCTCAGTAACTTGGGGCTTGATATCACCGAGATTCGCACTGCAAATGAGCTTTTCTCAGCGGCGAAAACGTTCGGTGATTACGATGCGATAATGTTGACCGATACCTTTGAACCCAACAAGCTGCCGTCGTTGAGCAAGACGGTGAAATCTCAGCTTAAGAACCACCCAAATACCAAGTTACTGTTGTCAGTGACCAACACTCAGCAAGCACAAGAGTGTCATAGCTTCGTCGACAAAATCATCAACGCTCCTGCTATCCCTTACGAGTTCATTCCAAACCTACTCACCATTATGGAAGCGGAAGCATCGGAAGAACAGATGGAAAACAGCTCATTCCTTATCGTAGAGGATGACCGAGTTCAACAAATTTTACTGAAACGAATCTTGACCAAACAAGAATATGAACCAGACATGGTTGGCGATGGCGCCGATGCCGTGAAGCACTTTATGAACAAGCGTTCTGACATCATCTTCATGGATTGCATCATGCCGGGTATGGGTGGCATCGAAGCCACAAAACGCATTCGCCAATTCGAACAAGAAAACGAGAAAAACCCTTGTACCATCATAGGTGCAACCGCATTGACCAGCAGTAACGAACACCAGGCTTGTATTGAGGCCGGAATGGATTACGTAATCAGCAAACCTTATAAAAGCGACCAAATCATCAAGGTGATCAACAAGTATGTGGCGGTACAAAAACTTAACTAGCAGCATCATAGCTGCGCTTACATTAAGCACGACACCTTCAGCATCGGCGACTACCCTGCTTGAGGCGGTAGAACTCGGTCTGCAGAACAGCCTTTCTCTTCGGGCGAGTGATAAAGGGGTCGAAGAGAACGAGTACAACATTGGTATCAGCCGCTCAAAATTTCTTCCTTCCCTCAATGGTGCTGCCGATACCACATGGAATGAAAATGAAACCTTGCTATCAAGTGTGCCTGATGAAACTTCAAGCTATAACTCGAACAGCTACAGCCTTTCCCTTTCTCAATCGATCTTCAATCTGGGCGATATTTTCAAATATGGGACGGCAAAGCTCGACTTCAACATTGAAGAGATTAAACACGAGAACAAAATCCAAAGCACTATTTCAGAAATCGGCTCTCAATACTTTGAGTATTTGAAAAACAACGCACAAATTAAAGCGACCAAGGTAGAGCTTAAGTCGTCTGAGACGCGTGAACATCAGATGCGACGCAATGTGGAACTCGGCAATACAGCCGCCAGTGAGCTTTACGAAGTGATTGCTCAGAAAGAAGGTGTGTCGAATCGATTGAGAACCTTGCAGAAAGACCGTCGCGTCATTCTCAACGGGCTATCGATTCAGATTCAATACCCTATCACTCCGTCTCAAGATATCTACGAAAGTGTGCCTTTAAAAGAGATAAACGAAACCGAACAACGATCAATCATGGATCAAGCGTTAAAGCTCAACAACGACTTGTTAGTGGCTAAGAAAAACGTCGAGAGAAGCCGCAGAAGCTTAAAAGAGAGCGGTTCGAACTTCTTACCGACCGTATCGCTTTCAGCCAGCTATCGACACGATGACGCCAATAACTTCGACAAAACCGACATTACAGCGACAGGCGAAAGTAACTCAACCAGTGTTGGGTTAAACCTAGCAGTTCCTATCTTGTCTGGTGGCTCTGATTACTACGGCTATCAAAAATCATCGACGGCCATCGAACGTACTGAGCTGCTTTACCAAGATTCGCTTTACACCACACGTAACAGTGTGAATACCTCCGTGCTCAACATTAACGATTTCTCGCAGTCTATAAGCAGTTACGAAAACATCATTCGCGCCAACTACGCGTCTTATAAAGGGATCCAAAGAGCCTACCAATTGGGCACGCGTACTATCACCGACTTGCTGGCGGCGGAAAGTAAACTATTCAGCGCCTTAAGAGACTACGAAAGCGCACGATACGACTACATCATCGAGACCATCAAGCTTGAGCAAATTAAGGGAATACTCTCAATTCAATCTATCGAAAGCGTGATGCAATTAATGAGCGATATTGAGGGACGAGACAATCAAGATTTGGTGCCTAAACATCTTCTCTCAACGGAGTCGTTGAGGAAAGGAGGTCGCAATGCAAACTGAGCAGTTTTCGCAAAAGATCAACATGGCAGATAAGTGTTATCTGACTTTCTCAACGATAATATCGACCCTGTTTGGTTTGGTACTGCCCTTCTCCATTCTGATCATTTTTGACCGAGTGTTACCCAACCAAGCACAAGATACTCTGTTCTTATTGTTCGCGATTATCTTGATTTCTATCTTCCTCGACTATCACTTAAAAAATCAGGAAGAGAAGATTTCCTCTGTCATCATGAGGCAGTTTGAGACCAACTTAACCAATAAGGTATTTCAATCCATCTGTTTGGCGGAAATATCTAAATTCCGTCGTTTGGAACCAGGCGAATACCTAGAACGAATCTCAACCATTCCTGAACTTAAGACCTTCTTTGGTGGAGAATCGGTTCGAGCGCTTATCAACCTTGCTGTTAGCGTGATTACTATACTTATCATCGGTCTCATCAACATATGGGCAGGTATCACCCTTCTAATTGCCTCGGCTGTCTTAGCGATTTTCGCTTGGAGTCTTTCCAAACAGAAAATTGGTAGCTTGCAGAATAAGTCAGACATCGAAGGGTTAACTACCTCCAAAATCATTGAGATCATCTCTAGCCCGCTTGATATTAAAGCGCGAAACATGGAGTACCGCGTTGAAAGCCTGATGACACAAATGGTCGAAGAGCGTGAAGTGGAGAACATCAAATATGAGCAAATCGAGTCGAACTTTGGCTTGATTTTGGCGCTCATCCAACAGCTATCCATTGCTTGCGTTGTTGTGGTCTTGGCGACTGCCGTAATCAATATGGAATCGAGTCAAGGCATCATGGCCGCGATCATCATGCTAACCAACCGTTACTTTGCGCCATATCAACAGGTAATGAGAACCGCGAGCCGCTGGGAGTTAAACAAACTCCATATTCAGCGTATCGTTGACCTCCTTGAATTGGCCGCCTCTGTTGAACACCAACATGAAACAACAGAAGTAGAACGTATCTCGGTTAAGTATTCTGAAAAGCAGCGTATCGAGTTCGAACTCGGACAAGCCTATTTGCTGACAGGGAAAAGTGGTTCAGGTAAGACCCACCTCGCTAACTGTATTACGCGTCAGAACAGTGATAGCAAACTAGATATCATGATTAACGACACGCCTTTGGATGACGTCAATTACAACGTTTGGCGTAACAGTGTTCTGATGGTTGATAAGACCAGTTCGTTCGTAGAAGGGACGATTATCGATAACCTCACCTGTTTCCGCCCAAGCTTGAATAACACGGCGTTTGCACTGTGTGAAACCATGAACATCAAAGCTCAAATTGATGGGCTTCCTGCCGGTTTTTATACAGAACTCAAAGGCCATATGCGTAACCCATTCTCACGCCAAGTTGGCTACGCCCTATTATTAGTTCGCGCCCTGCTCGCCAGTAAGCGCGTATTGATATTTGATGACATCGACTGTGTGTTTGATGAGGAATTTGCACGAATGGTTCTCACCAGTACGGCTTATCGAGCCAACGACAAAATCTTGATCATCGCCAGTAATAAAATGGACAAGCTTAACCATCGCCTCAAACGCGTAAAACTTACCGGAGGTGACCAATGAGTATCTTAGTCGACTTCAATAATGTACCGCAACGTGTCTTGGATTTTGAATCCAGCGGATACGACGAACGTTACAGTCAATCGCCACTTATCCGCGGTTTGGCCTACACCTTGATAGCACTCGAATGGGAAGGCACACCCGCGATACTCAGCGATGCTTTTATTCCGAAACACAAAGACAGCGACAGCTTTACAGCAACCATAGAGCGTCTTGGGTATCGCTGTGATGTGACCAAATTAAAGACACTCGAGAATATAGATAAACACCCTCAGCCATGCTTTATTGAAATAGAGAATCTAAGTGCGATTTTCTTAGGCACCAAAGATGGAAAGTTGCTGCTGTTTGATTACACGAACAACAACACCATTGAATACCCAATGTGCAAAAAGCCCTGTTTGCTGATTGCGATTAGCGAATATTCTCGTCTGTTCCGCGAGCCACCTCCGGAATCGCAAGACAGAAGCAATTGGATTAAATACGCTTTCTATCGTTATAACAATGAACTTAAAAGCCTGATCATTCTCAGCTTCGTCATCAGTATTCTCGGTGCATTGCAGCCATTCTTTATTATGAGTGTATATAACTTCGCACTGACTTCGAGCTCCGAAGCCACACTCTATTGGCTAACCTTATTCGCCATTATTGTCGGCTTCTCTGAATACTTCTTTAAGAAAATGCGGGTCAACATCATTGCCACTTCCGGTAAAGACCTCGCCGTGCACATCTCGCAAGCCGTTATATCTAAGTTGCTTTGGCTACCCTATGCGATGACATCTACTGCTGGGGTCTCTTCTCAGCTAGCACGTTTGAAAGATATCGATACCTTCCGACGCTTGGTGACTGCCGAATCGACGCTCAGCTATTTTGATATGCCGTTTGTGATCGTATTTATCATCGCCATTGCTCTGATGTCTGGTACAGCGGCATTAGTGGTGATGGGTGGTTTAATCCTGATGTTAGTGTTCTGTATTTACTCTCGCTATATCTACTCGCAAGCCACATCCAAAAGTTCGCGCGCCAATGCGATGGTCTCGTATCAATGGAACGAAATCCTTCGTGGTATCAAAACAATCCAAGGCCTGCCTTTACTTCGTGTCGTTCAATCTCGATTCAGTGCATCGCATATGCAAAGCACCAGCGATGCAGAGAACGTTGCCGTGACTAACAGTAAGATTCAGGCCGCTGGTGGCAGTTTGATTCAAGTGATTGGTACAGCAAGTATCGTGACCGCGGTAATCGGCGTGATGGAAGGTACTTCTGATGCGGGTGCCATGCTCGCAACCGTTATTTTGGTTTGGAAAGCGTTAGGCCCAATCATGGGTATCTATAACTCAATTTCCAAGTTCCAATCGATCAAGGCTTCATCAGCACAGATAAACAACCTGATGTCGATGAATGACGACAAATTGACCTTAGAAAAAAGCCCACCTATTCGCCTGTTCCAAGGAAGCATTGTGGGCAGCGGTGTCAGTCACCGATATGCAGGAGCGGCGACCGGCTTAACCAACCTTGGTTTCAAAGTGCCACCCAGTGCCAAAGTGGTCATTTGTGGCCCTACGGGCTGCGGTAAAACCACCTTAATTTCAATCATTGCTGGGTTAGAAGACCGCTATCAAGGCGCTGTATCTGTCGATGGTTACAACATTAAACAGTTCAATAGCTACCGTTATCGCACGTCGATTAACTACATCCCTTTCAATTTGCATATTTTTGAAGGCTCACTTGAGACCAACTTCATTTTACACAACGGACTGATTCCAACAGACAAGATGCAAGAGATGATCAGCTTCTTCGAATTAGATGAATGGCTTCCGGAAGGCTTGGCTACTCAGTTAAGCGTGGATAAATGCAAAAGTCTTCCGAATGGAATTCAACAAAAACTGCGTCTGGCACTTGGCCTAGGTAACTGTGAGCAATCTCTGATTATCATTGATGAACCGTTCAACGGTGCAGAGCAAGAAAACGCTCAATACTTTAATCGCCTGTTCTCCGATAAATTGTTGAATAAGACCGTGATTTTTTCGACTAACGACCCTGGTTTGATCGCAACATCAAACATGAGTTTAGTGTTAGAGCCGGATGGAAATTTGAAATATTTTGGCTTAACAGACAAATACTTAAACAGCTTAAGCTAAAACCTCAACGCTTAATCACAATTCGCTATTTAGGGAAATGGATATAATTGACAAATTCATAAGCGAGAGGGATGATTCGCCCCAATACCACAGGTAACAAGGAAGAATATGTACACATTCGTTGCAGACAAGCTTGATGTAGCTTACTTATCCGCAATTCCTGAAAACCACCAACTTCAGGAGTGCGATGTACCTGAAGAAGAGATGGAGCTTCGAGAGATCGTTGAGGTTTGGTATGAGTCTGCCTTCCTACCCGCTTTCAATCTTCAGAAAATAGACATTGAGAACAAAGCAGAGCTCACCATCGTACAAATGCACGTATTCAGCAATGATACGAGCACACTCGCCTTCCTACTAAAAAACAGAGTGTATCGCGCCGCACTTAACAGAATGCTCGGTATTTGGACATTAGAACCCTCTGCAAAAACCGTATTAGAGCAACTTCTTTTCGAATTAAGCCTCGATAACAATCGTCCTCATTAGTAAGCTTTTTAAGTGATTCATCAATAAGCATAAAATTAAACAAACTGCCAAACGCTATAAATTACTAATAAAAGAACGCATTTCAAAATAAGCTCTGGAATCACAAGAACTTATACCTCTCCCACACTTACGTAAAATTTACCGTTTCAAAGTTTCCATATCGGCATTTTTATTCTACTGTTTTTATATAACGACAGTTGGATGGATCCTTATATGGCGATTACGGTTTGGAATAACCTTTCAGTCAAACATAAACTCTTTGGCTTAGTTCTACTTCCCATTTCATTATTACTCTTCCTAGCAGGTAGACAGGCTTATATATTAACGACTCAGTTAACCGATTTTGAACGAACCAATCAGTTATCTGTCTATCTTCAAGATATTTCTATTTTGTATAGAAGTACCTTAGCCTCTAGCCCTGAAGAGTTTGCTACTCAAAGCAACCAAGTAAAGGCAGAACTTAAAAACCTGTCTCCCATCATTTTTTTAGACGCATCTGGTGAAATGAATCAACTTGTTGCCGATTTCAGCGAAGCGACCTTATCGACGATGCAAGTGACTGACACTTACGATAAATTGGATGCCCTCGAATGGCAGAGCGATTTATACAAGCAACTGTTACTTGAAGTAGAGAAAGTCCCTTTTGAAAACACTAAACGTGAAATTCAACAGCACCTCACTGCCCTTCAACAACTTGAGTGGTTGATGTTTTGGTCGAACGAAGAGTTCAAGCTTGGTAGTTCACTGATTGAGATCTTCCAAATCAGCCAAGAGTACGACCCAGAACTCGCCGAACAGATCAAAACCTTGAGTGAAAGACAGCAATTGTTCTTAGAGCGCTTTGTTTCATTGAACGCCAACGAACATCAAGTTTCTTTGATGGTTGAAGTGTTTCGAAATGATGTGTTTGCTCAAAGCCAAGAGATAAGAAGCGCGCTACTCGACCTAAATACAATCAGCCAACTGACGCCACAAGAAGTGTCTGTCGGCTTAGAAGCGATGAGCGCACGGCTCAACTTATTACAAAGCCTTGGCGGCGTAATCAAGCAAGAGTTTCAACAAGAAGTTGAGCAAGCCATCTATGACGCGCAAATACAACGAACCCTGTTTATTTCAATCGTCGCTTTGCTGGCAGCGATTGTTATGGGTTTAACTCTTAGCTTGGCGAGACAAGTCACTAACAACCTTAATTTGGTGTTAGCTTTCTTAAAAAGCGAAAATGATGACACGCGCCCTTCTTTAGATAAATTAATCCAAGGTAAAGATGAACTCAGTCTGTTTGCTCAGCAAGTTGAACGATTGACCATCGAACGAGAGCTCGCGAAAGAGAGATTGACGGTAGCAAAAGAAGACGCAGAGAGAGCCAAAGAGGATGCCGAACACGCGAAAGACAACGCAATACAAGCCAGCAAAGCAAAAAGTAGCTTCTTGGCCAACATGTCTCATGAAATTCGCACCCCGCTCAATGGTGTTATTGGTATTTCGGAAATCCTCGCAGATACGCCGCTTACACCGACACAACGTGACTATGTTGATACGATCGAAACTTCATCCCAACTGCTCCTTAGCTTAATCAACGATATCTTAGACTTCTCTAAAATTGAGTCTGGCATGCTATTAATCAGCCCGCATTCTGCATCGATTAGAGAGTCGATATACGACATCGCCTCTATTGTGGCACCAAAAGCGAAAGAACAAAGAATATCGATTAACGTTGATATCAGCCCAGATACACCAGCACGCGTGATGATAGACGATCACCGTTTAAGACAGATCTTGATGAACTTTATGTCGAATGCGGTGAAGTTTACGGCTGAAGGTGGCGTCACATTATCAATTCAAACGCTCAACAAAGCAGATAACAATGCCACTATTCGATTTGCTGTACGAGACACGGGTATTGGTATCGATTCACTGCAACAAAAACAGATATTTGAACCGTTCGCTCAAGAAGACGATTCAACCACACGTCAATTTGGTGGTACTGGTCTTGGTCTAGCCATCAGTACACAGTTGGTAGAGCTGATGGGTGGTCAAATTCAACTCGACTCCGTCAAAGGTGAAGGAAGCTGTTTCTACTTCGACTTGGTATTGCCTGTTGACTTGATACTGCCAAAACCAAGTACAGCAACGGCTGATATTTATGTGCTGGGTAACGAAAACATGCTCTCCGAGCGAATCGAGTCCGACCTTAACCTTTATGGTTTGAAGGTTACCGATAAAACGAATGATATAACGGCAATTACAGAGCAGCTCTCCACTCAAAAACACACTAAACCTATTACTGTTGTTTTCGCCGAAGATGACGCATTCCTAGCTAATACCCACGCAGATAACTTAGAAAAGCTGCACCAAAACGGCATCACTATCTGTTTGATACGCTCCTTCTTAAGTGAGCCAGCGGATCTTGGTGACAGCGTTACTGCACAAGTCGCACAGCCCCTACTCGGCTTGCGTTTAATTAAAGCTATTGAGCTTTGTGATACACGAGGTTTGGCGGAACTATCAGAAGCAAGCCAGACATCAGTCGAGATCCAACACAAAATCCTCATCGTTGAAGACAACAAGATCAACCAAAAAATTGCTGGTCTTCATGTCGGTAAAAGTGGTTTTGAATTCGAGTTCGCTAATAATGGTCAAGAAGCTGTGGACATGTTCACCGCTAATCCTCATTACGCGGTGATACTCATGGACTGCATGATGCCGGTTATGGATGGCTTTGATGCAACAAGCAACATCCGAAGAATTGAAAAAGAAACAGAAGCGACGCGACGCATCCCTATCATTGCATTGACCGCCAGTGTCATCGATGACGATATTCAGAGGTGTTTCGACGTTGGTATGGATGACTATGTACCAAAACCATTCAAGTTCGAAATGCTTAAAGAGAAAGTACTCACCGCGGTAGAAGCTATGCCACTACCAGCTTCCTATAAAGCTCAACCTAAGAAACAACCTGCAACTGTCACTCCAATTATCAACGGGGCTGCGACCAAACGTACTTTGCCTGAAGAAGCGGAACAAAACGCAATTCCGAGCAAATCAGAGAGAATCTTGCTAGTCGAAGACAACCGCGTCAATCAAAAAGTAGCTTCTATCATGCTGAAGAAGGCCGGATATGCCTTTGAAATTGCAGACAACGGACAAATTGCCGTTGATATGTACCAGAACGACAGTAGCTTCGACATTATTTTGATGGATTGCATGATGCCTGTTATGGACGGTTTCACGGCAACTAAGGAGATTCGAGAACACGAGAAAAACCAAGGCTTAAGCAAAACTCCTATTATCGCGTTAACCGCTAGTGTTATCGATGATGATATTCAAAAGTGCTTTGATTCCGGAATGGATGGATACGTAGCGAAGCCCGTAAGAAAAGAAAAGCTATTCCATCAAATAGAAAGTGCGACTTGTTAGGAGATACCTCATGGATTGGATTAGAACAATAAAAACACTTCCCCGCAGAGTCATGTTGCCAGTCGCGGTAGGGCTATTAGGAAGCTTGCTTTTTCTAAGCCCTGCTCACGCCGCTGAAGATTATGCCATATTTTCTTTAGACTCCGGATTTGAAGAGATATCAATAAACAAAGCGCGAAAGCTCTATAGAGGGAAAACTAAGCACCTCAATGGCAAACGTGTTGAACTGTCTGATTGGCCTGAGAACAGTGCCGAAAGAGAGGACTTTTATCAGCTTTTGCTTGGAAAAAATGCCGCTCAAATGAATGCACACTGGGCTGGTTTATCTTTTTCAGGAAAAGCGCGTTATCCAAGAGAAATCAAAACGGCGTCAACCGACAGCTTAGTCGACTGGCTTGATGACAAACCAAACCGTATTGGTTACTCCCCACTCTCTTCGGTTCCTCAAAATGCCAACGTTCTCTACGTTATAAGTTCGGAGAAATAATATGAAAAGAATAATTACGTCAGTGTTATGTGCCTCAATGGCCTCTCCGGCTTTTGCGAATATCGAACTTACCGATAATTTATCCTTGAGTGGCTTTGGCTCAACGTCTTGGGCAACATCGGATAACGATAATCCATTAATCATCAACCGCGGTTTTACTGATGAGAGCTGTTACGACTGTGATACCACATTTGGTGTTCAACTCGATTACTTCTACAACTCATTCAAAGCTTCCGTGCAAGTTGTCAAGCCACCCCAATATGATTGGAGTGAGCCGCAGCTAGAGTGGGCTTACTTAGGTTATGAATTTAATGACTTTGATGTCAGCATTGGTCGATTACGACTGCCACTGTTCCTTGCCTCTGAGTACTACTATGTAGGCCAAGCCTATATGACCGCGAGGCCACCTACAGAGGTGTATAACAGCGTTCTCGGAATCACAGCTTTCAATGGCATAAAAGTGAGCTGGACTCACGATGTCAGTGACGAAGCTACTCTTTTACTTACTCCGTTTATCGGCATAAAAGATAAAAATGACGTAGATTTCAACTCGACTACAAAACTGGAATTTGAAACCAACCGAATGTTCGGTGCCAATCTTCAATTGAGCGGTGAAAACTATCGTTGGAACTTGTCATTCCTCGACTCCAATTTTGATCAAACCGTTTCTGGCACGATTACAATCCCTGGGACTTCGATAACAGCTCCATTCAGTAGCAAACAAGACAACCAACACATTCAACTTTGGTCGTTAGGTGTTGAGTATGAATTAGGTCAAGCGGTGCTTGCAAGTGAAGGACAGATCAGTAACATCTCGTCCTCGATGTACGCTAGTTTGGGCTACAGACTAGATTTATTCACTCCATACGTCGTTTACGGAGCAGAGTTTGATTCTCACGAACACCTAACAGGAAACAGCTACCTAATTGGTGTGGATTACGATGTGTTACCTAACGTCTCCATCAATGGCGAAGTGCAATATTTTGAGGCTCGTAAAGCAAACGGTGCCTTTGTTGAGAATTTCAACGCACTTACTGGTTTTGATGACAAAGATGCCGTCCTTTATACGATCATGTTGAGTTTCGTCTTCTAACCCAAATCCTTTTCCAATTACGCCAGACGAAACTGGCGAAGAGTTTATGGTAAGTGCAACGAATCCATATGTAAGCAGCACTGGGTATTCGGTACTCAAGCAAGGAGGTAATGCAGTCGATGCAATGGTGGCGATGCAGATGACAATGTCGGTGGTTGAACCGGATATGACTGGGATTGGCGGCGGTACTTTTGCGCTGTTTTACCAAAAAGACAAAGACCAAGATTGATCGCACCAAACCTTATGACCCAACGGGTTTGCTCGTCGAAAAGAAAACCTACGCCGAAATGTTAGTACCAGAGTTCATGCAGCTCGGTTATCCGGTGCATGTCATTCCAGTCGTCAGTGGCTTGAATGCCATTGAAGTCAAAGATGGCAAGATCTATGGCGCGACCGACAGACGCCGTGCATCAAGCTCTATGGGTGAATAATAAAACGAAATGGGCAAGTAACAGGCTTGCCCTTATTTTGTCTTTAGTTGCTTGAACCTCGTCTAAGCAGTTCATGGATGCGAAAAAGCCAGTCGAACGTGTTGAAGTGACCCCGTAAAGT
>NZ_JBFROH010000070.1:0-94806 GCF_041471425.1 Vibrio sp. 10N.261.52.C2
TTTAATTACGCAACAAAGCCGAATTTGATTGAAAAAATGGTCACTAAATGCAGAAAATGGATAGCCCTAGGGCGCGAGCATACTTTGATTGATTTATAACCCAAAGAAGACTCGAGCCCGATAATCATCGTTCCAACCAGCTTTCTTCAACTTCACTTTTTGGCTTGGCGCACCACAATCACATTACTTCAGCATGTTCATCACAAAGCGTCTAAACAGCGCTATATCTTCTACTGCACCATCTAACGTTATCCGTGAGCTATCATCTTTAAAAACAACATCTAAAACGTAATGCTGGTTGTTTTCAATACGCCAATGCTGACGAATATGTTAGTAGGGGCTTGAAGCTACTAAAAAACCTTTCGGTCTATCTATCGCAGACATACCAATTATCAGGATAATCCCAGATAGTGCTCTCCTTAAAACCTGATGCTGTCCATCCATCGCCTCCTAAGTGGGCAACATGGACTTTGATTTTTTTATCGGTGAAATCCTCGACAAACCCTGTATATTTTCCTTGATAGCTATACTTCGCGTTTTGGCAAATTCTTAGACCACGAGTTGAAAGCATTTGAATTCTATCTGCTTCTTTGCGCTGTTGTTCACGTAACGCTTGTTGCTTTTTCGCAATTTTTTGGGCTTCGAGAGCAGTTTGACGTTGCTTTTCAGCCGTCTCAATTTCAGCAGCAGTTTCAAAGCCATTATTTTTTGCGAGAGCAATCCACTTACTATCCTTTGTGTCTGTATCGTTTATGGGGGCAATAACCTCTGCATAAGAAGAAGTGCCAGTTGAGCACTGCATGTTACTTTGGGCTATATGCATTTTAAAGAGAGGGGTGTCCGAATTGGATTTTACGCACCATTGACCACGTAGTTCACCACCTTTGTTTTGACACAGATCCTTTAAGTCATCTTTAAGGCTGTAAAAGGCCGCTTCTGATACTGCACACCATGACTTTCGATATTTACGGAAATTATTTCCATCATCTCGACCGCCAACGAAAGCTAATGGGTTAAGTAAACCTTTTTCAGAAGCTGCTTGGTACTGTTCAACATAATCAATAGGGTCAGTAACGGAAGCATCAGGCATAGAAGCAAACTGATTTACACAGCCTGTGAGTGCAAGAGGCAAGGTTGTAAGAAGAAGTAATTTGTTCACTATGCATTCCTTGATATGAACGATTAAAATACTTGTAACATAACATGTTGTTTAATACTAAATCTATGAAGTAAATAGAAAAATAAAAATGTTAAACTTTTCTTGTTAACAATATTAAACAGCTTTGGTTCCTTCCTTACTGCTCTTCGGAGGAGCTGACTACATTCAGCCACTGCTATTAGAAAATGTTGGTCATTATGAATTTGTTTATTTTACGAAGAGCATATGCTCTAACAAGAAAAGGGGCAAATCCGTGTTAGTCCTACTAAAAATCCCCTCCTAGCCTCCCCTTAATCAGTATCTACAATCCATTGTGGTTCGTAGAAAGGGGAGGAACTGAATACAGATCGTTACATGTGCAGTTACACATTCAGCGCTAAAGAAGGTTCTCCCCCTCGGTCGTCAATCTAGAGGGGGGATAAACTTAATTGGAGGGGGAGTTAGAGGGGGTGGGTGTTCGAAATCAGCCCGAACGCACAGGATATCAATGCTCTCAATTCAGAAAAACATTACGCTTCACCCAAAAGATTGGAATGCCTAAGCGTTCCAATTTTAATATCTGATTTACCTACGCCGCCTAGTGCACCGAATCATAAATCAATGTGCTTCTTCAGCTCTTAACCAAAACTCGGACAGGTCTTCAAAAAGGTCATCGTTATCTAAGATGCTCAAATGGGTTTCGTTGTAGCCGAGGATTTGTGACGCGTGGAGTTGGGCTGGGCGCGACAATTGGCTTGATAAATTGATCACACCATCGTTGCTGTTGGTATTAAATAGGTCGCCCGAGTTATAACCAAAGGCTAAAAAGTGGGGAATGTGAATCTTACTGCTGTCAATTAATAAGTCAGCGATAAATTTCCCGTCTGGATTTAAATCAACCCATGCCGGCATTACTACGGGAGAGTACTCGACCCCTTGTTTAGCAGACTCGACACCACCAAACGGCGAAGATATGGTGGCTACGCTGCTTACAAAATCGCATAGCTGCCCAATACGGCACTGGCGAAGACTGTTGATGGCGACAAGCCCGCCCATACTATGTGCCACAACATGTAATTGTTGGATTTTGTATTCCGTTAACACCGTGTGCATGAGGTTATTCAGGCCTTTGGAGTTCAAAGCCAGAGACAAGCCTGAAGGATAGTTAAAGACCCAGATCTGATATTTAGATTGGTCGACTTTTTCAATCAGTGGGGCAAAATCTAACGCAGTGGCGTTGATGCCATGCACAAACAAGATCGGGATTTTGTTTGGGTCGAACTCTGACAGAAAGTAGAGCCCAGCGTTATCTTCGAGCAAAAAGGTCAGCGGCTGCCACATGCCGAGTTTGCCATTTTTTCTGTCAAAAGGTGGAGCTTCCAAGCTCACGACTGTGCCTATGTCGATCAAATCCAATTCGATTTTTAACAGTGAAGATAGTGAACGATCAACAAACGCTCTTGGGGCTTCACTCTCATTAACCGTTAGTGAGACTTCTATTGTTGATCTGTCTTGGTGATCACGTAGGTTGATTACACTGAAAGCTTCATCGGCTTGTAGGGTAAGGTCTTGATTCTTATCTTCAAAGATAAGTAGGTAGTGGATGTTATTCGATACATGTAAGTGAATACTGT
The DNA here is from genome assembly GCF_041471425.1 of Vibrio sp. 10N.261.52.C2. NCBI lineage: Bacteria > Pseudomonadati > Pseudomonadota > Gammaproteobacteria > Vibrionales > Vibrionaceae > Vibrio > Vibrio sp. 10N.261.52.C2. The sequence continues at coordinate 2,773 of NZ_JBFROH010000070.1, forward strand.
CACTGTCTATGATGCCATCGTAGCCATCAACCTCGCCTTTGTTAATGTCTTTGATTTGTTCAATCACCACGGCAGAACCGGAGGCATGTTGATTCAAGGTAACCATGTATTGATTGGTTATGGAGTCGATGGCTTGTATCTCATTAGATAGATTTCTAAAGTTACCGCACCCTGACAGCAGTGAACTGAGTAATAGCACTGTGCTGATTAAGCGTGCAGTAAGTAATAGCTTCATTCTAATTTCATCCTTATCCCACCCCGATTTATCCATAAATCAATAACCTGAGTTTAATAGTAGCAATAAAACAGCGCTTAATAAAAAGGCAAGCAAACGACTATAAAGTTCGCTTGCTTGCCTGAGAGGTTTCATTACTTAGTGAGTATATTGAACACTAAAGCGTGTTTTTGTACACCTTGCCGTCTTTCATGATCAGTTTTTGTGTCTCTGTGTTTGCCACACAAGCAACACTGTCCAGTGGGTTGCCATCGATGATCAATAGGTCGGCATACGCGCCTTCAACCACTTGACCAAGCTTGCCTTCTTGGTACGGGTGTTGATAAGTCGACATCTCGAACAAACGTCCACAGTTTGATGTCGCCATGCGAAGCGCGGTGATGGTATCGAATACTTGCTCAATCGCACCAAGTTCATTCAATTGTGTCGCATGAACGTTGGTTTCACCCACACAGTCGGTACCAAAGGCGATGTTTTGGATATCGTATTTCTTAATCAGTTCTGCCGACTTGAACATGGCTTTACCTACGCGTTCTGTTTTGCGGTATGTCTCTTCGTTTGGTAGTGGGATCTTACGCTCTGCAATCAATGAAGAGGTAAAGTAAGAAGGAATCACCCAAATGCCTTTCTCTTTAATGATCTCGGCAATGTCGTCGTCCATGATGGTCGCGTGTTCGAAAGACATCACGCCCGCTTCAGCTGCTCGGCGCAGCGACATAAGTGCCGTAATCTGAAGCGGCATCAACCGCAGCTTTCATCTCTTCAGATGTGAACTGCAATGTGTCTAGCGGATCAAACGTTGAAGATGCGCCACCACCCGCCATGATCTTGATTTGGGATGCGCCCATAAATAGCTGTTCGCGAACCGCTTTTAAGACTTCTGAACGACCATCTGCCACTTTCATTGCGCCAAGCTTCCTCATAGGTGAGTCTTCATGGCCGTTTGCTAAACGCTCTTGTGCTTGGTTTTGACGGTAATCGGAGTGACCACAGGTTTGTGAGATAGCTGCCATTGAAGGCAGAATACGTGGGCCAGTGGCATAGCCGTTGTCGATACTGGTTTTTAAGGCCAAGCGTGTTACCTGCTACATCACGAATGGTGGTAAAGCCACGCATTAACATCTCTTCAGAAATCTTTGCTGAGCGAATCGCCACTTCTTCACGCGTCATGGTATCAATGACATTGACGCGTGAAGATAAAGTGATATGAACGTGCGCATCAATCAGGCCTGACATGACCGTGCCACCTTGAGCATCAATCGTTTCATCGGCAATCGTTGGGTCAATCTCTCCAATCTGAGTGATCAAGTTATCTTCGATGAGGATTGATACGTTCTCGATTAAGTTGTTATCAACACCGTTAAATACGTTCGCGTTAGTGATTAGTTTTTTCATAATCTGCACCTTTTGGAAATGAGTGTGTGTCGCTGATGGAGTCATCTTATGGGGCGCAGCATTTGAAGAATGGCCATTTGGTGACAGTGATGAATTGGGCGTGTTTTTGCTATTGCTATAAGAGAGGCAAAGGGGATTTTTGTCGAATCATTAATTTGAGGAATGAATGTTGGCGATGTCATGAAATGGTAAGTTTTGCTTCGATTCGAACGCTAAGATGTATTTCAAATCAAGGCGACTTATCAAATTAGAGAGAGACAGAATGACTAAATCAGACAAAGTTTACGGGTTCAACACACCACAACGTCTATTCGTAGGTTACACGTTAGCCGTGCTGGTGGACTTAGTAGTGCTTAACTTCTTCGATGAGTACTGGGACTTCGTCAACATTGAGTCTTTCACTATATCTTTGATTGCGGCGTTGTTGTTGCAGCTATTATTGAAGCTCTCTATTGGTTTAGAGCACAAGATTGCTGAACACTTCAAAAGCAAGCCGGGCACTGCACCTAAGGTGTACCGAGCAATCACCACTTACATTATCTTGGTGGGCTCAAAATTCGTGATGCTAGAAGCGATTAACCTTCTGTTCGGAGATAAGGTGAGTTTTACAGGACCTTGGGGCGGCGTGGTTGCTTTCTTCGCTGTGGTATTTACGATTCTGGTTGCTGAAGTGATTGTATCGAAGATCTACTTTGCTCTGGATGACAAACAAGATTCACATGTGAAAGCGCTTAAAGAGACCAACGCGTAACAGAACTAAAATACAGATGTGAATAACAGACGAGCCAGTTGAATAAGCTGGCTCGTTTTCGTTTGAGTTGCGATAACCAATTCGATACGCGAATTGGCTCTATTTTTCGTAAACCACGTTCCCGCGTAACACCGTCATCAACACCTGAGTTTTGGCGATTTGTCTTGCTGACACTGTGGTGATGTCGCGGTCGAGAATGGCGAAGTCAGCGGATTTTCCTACCTCAATAGAACCTGTTACGTCTTCAATCCCAAGACTTTTGGCGGCATTGAGCGTGTAAGCGTCGATGGCGGTATAGATATCGGTTAGGCCGGTTTTGCCCATGATTAAGCTGTTCGCGATGCCGACCAATGGGTTGATGTCGTGTACGTTCCAATCACTGCTTAAGGTGATATTGGCGTCGGTCTTGAGTATTGCATCGAGGTTCATCATGGCTTTGGCACGGCGAGCACCAAGGAAAGCTTCGGCCCATTGGTGTTGATGACTTGCAACGTAATCAGAGCCAACTTGGAAATCTGCAGTTACATCTAACTGGCGAAAGCGTGGCACATCTTCATCATTGATTAATTCGACATGGGTTAGGGTGTAGGGTTTGGTTGAACCTTGTTTGCGAATACTTTCTATCGCATCAAGAGATTCACGAACCGCTCCATCACCAATCGCATGAATGTGGGCGCTAAAGCCGATTTTCTCGAGCGCAGTTAACCATTCTTTCATTTGTTCTGGCGGAATATAGTTCAAGCCATTAGGAGACTGGGGTAGATAAGTATCTAAGTAGGGCGCGAGTGTTTTGGCGGTGCCATTGATAAAGATGCCATCACTGTACATTTTCACCTGATCGACAAGTAACAGATGGCTTTTATCGTCGGAATGCATTTTCTCAAAGACTTCTAATTGAGAAGACATCACCATCGATGGGTACACCCAAGGGCGTAGCGATACTCGCGCCGTTAAGTCTTGATTTTGCTCGGCCTCTAGCCAAACGTCATACCAACCTCGTTTCCAATACATGCGACCGTCGCCAATGGTGGTGATGCCGTGGGTTGCCGCTTCCTCAAGCCCGAACATTAACCCTTGGTAGCTTTGATCAAACAGTTCGCTTTGGCTGTTCCAAGCCATCTCCATCAGTTGATCGCCAGCATTGTCTAATAAGATGCCATTGAGCTTACCGCTGTCTTGGTCTTTTAAATAAGCGCCACCTTGTGGATCTGGCGATTGCTGGCTGATTCGGGCAATTTTCAGTGCTTTAGAGTTGGCCCACATCGAGTGTGAAGTCTGCTCCATGATCACCACTGGGCGATCCGGGAAGATGCTGTCGATGATCTCAAGTGGTGTGTATTCAGAGTCGCTATCGAGCGTCGCTTCCAAAGAAAAACCATAGCCCATAAGCCAACCTCTGCCATCGGTATCAGCATTGATCTTACACGCTTCTAAGTAAGGGATTTGCTCTTCTAATGTGGCTTCAGAGTCGAGTTCACAATTGCCACCCAGCTCTGAGGCGGCTTCAAACACATGGTTATGGTTGTCAATAAATCCCGGAAGGACAAAGGCATTGTCTACATCAATGACATCAGTGCTTTGCCCTTGAAAAGTTTGCGCCTGTGATTGGTTACCAATGAAGATGATCTTGCCTTTGTAGGTAACGATCGAGTCCGACTCACGATGCCCGTATATATCAGCATTGATAAAGATCTGGTCAGCACTTTGGTTATGAACAGATGTTTGCGCTTGAACTGGTGTTTGTGTTTGAACAATAGTGTTGGCTTGTGCAAGCACCGGCGCTACGGCCGATAAGCTTGTGAGTAATGCTATCCATGCAGTACGTGGCAGAGTGAGCTTGTTATTCATTATTATGTCTTCCATGTTCCACGGTTTAGTAAGTATAGAAAGCGAGTGGCGAGAATCATATCGTGAATTTTTAATAATAAAGTGTCCTTGGTTGCTCTCTTGTTTGAATGTAATTCCAGTGCCTTTTGAGGTGGTTGTGGGAATACAGCTCGTCAATAAAGGATTGCGAACCCATTCGCAGACTAAACAATTCACATAAGGTTCTGAATAAATTACAGTTAAGTGAGCTATAAAAATGGATTTAACGTATTACCAAGGATGTAAGTTTATGTTTTCACGAGACTTACTCGCATTACTAATAAAAACAAGTCGAGGTTAGGATGAAAAAAATATTATTGCTGCTTAGCGTGATCTTATTGGGTGGTTGTGTTGGCATGCCCGAAACGGTTAAGCCTGTTCAACAGTTTGAGTTGGAACGATACCTAGGGAAATGGTACGAAGTGGCTCGTTTGGATCACTCGTTTGAGCGTGGCTTAGACAACATCAGCGCTGAATACAGCCTTCGTGATGATGGCGGCGTGAAGGTGATTAACCGTGGTTATTCGGCGGAAGAAGGTGAGTGGAACGAAGCGGAAGGAAAAGCGTACTTCGTTGAGGGCTCTGAACAAGGCTATTTGAAAGTGTCTTTCTTTGGCCCTTTCTACGGCGCTTATGTCGTGTTTGAATTAGACAAAGAGGGCTACCAATACGCGTTTGTTTCTGGGCCCGACACTGATTACTTATGGCTACTCGCAAGAACGCCTGAAGTCGCACCAGAAGTGATGGAGAAGTTTAAAGCCATGTCGAAAGAGCGTGGCTTCAATACCGATGAGCTGATCGTTGTGGAACATACCCAATAAACCGATCGCTGTTATTGCTGAGAGTGACTGATGATTGATAAGGCACAGAGGATGAATTTCTCTGTGCCTTTTTTATTCAAAGATAGAGCTACAATTAACGAGGCTGGTTGCCGTTCAAGAATAGCGCGACACATTCGCGAGTGTAGTGAAGTCTTTCTTCTTCAGATTCTCCGCTATCGTGTCCGAAGAATCCCCAATACGCCGATTTGCCGTGAAACATCAGCAACAGTTGGCGTGCTGCAATGACTGGCGAGCTTGATGTCGACAGTGTGAGATCACCAGAGTCTATTTTCGACTGCAAATAATCAGCAAGTAACTTGGTGGTTTTCTGAGGCCCAGTTTCTAAATAGATAGAGGCGATCTCTGGATGCGTATTCGCTTGGCTAATGGCATTTTGAAAGGTTTGTCTAGATTGTTCATCAAGTAATAAATCCTGAAACTTCACACCAAATTTCACCAACTCATCACCCACCGCAGCATCCATATCAAAGGCAGCAGGACTGAGTTCTCGCTCCGCACACTTGGTTTGCATGCAGGTTTCGAAAAGTTCGTCTTTGTTTTTAAAGTGAGAGTAGACCGTTTGCTTGGAAACGTTCGCTGCTTTGGCTATCTGGTCCATATTGATCTTGAAGCCATGTTCAGAGAAAAGTTGGCTGGCTGCGGTTAAGATCTGCGATCTCTTCTGTTCACTCTTGATGATTTTAGTCACGTGCTTGCTTCTCGTTACTTAGTGTTGTCTCGTTACCTAGTTTGTCTCTTTGCTTGGTGCCTGTTGGTGCTCAGTTCTATGTGTCTCGTTTTACGCTAAGCATTATGCTTTTTGTGATGGTTTTATCAATCATTAACGATGAAACTTATTTTTAACACAATCAAACTAGACAGTCTAGTTTGATTTGGTTAGTCTAAAAAAAGAACATAATTGAGTACCGCATAGGAACAGTACGTATGTATAAATTGATGAAGGGAAGCGCAGTGGCAGTGGCGTTGTCGGCTTTTCTTGTTGGATGTGGCGAAAAGGAACAAGCCCAAGAGTCGGTTGATTCAACCTCTGAAACGGCATCGAGCGTCCAAACTATTTTAACCGTGGAAACGATGGCCTTGGCGCTGTCTTCCTCTTATGCAGTACAACGCGAATATGTCGGTGTGGTTAAGGCGGGTCAACAGGCCAATTTAGGTTTCGAGTTGGCCGGAAAAGTAAACGAGATTCTGGTGGATGTCGGTGACACAGTCACAACGGGTCAGCCGTTGATCAGACTGGATACCCAACTTTTGGAAACCGAGTCTAGCCAACTGAAAGCGCAGGCTGAAGAAGTCAAAGCTCAATTGAGTTTGGTGGCAGCGAACCTTAAACGTCAACGTTCATTGAAAGCGAAAGGCTTCAGTGCCGAAGCGGAGATTGATTCTCTCACCAGTGAGCAACGCGTATTGCAGGCTAACTTGCTACGCATCGATGCATCGGTAAAAGGCAACGAATTGAAATTAGTGAAATCGACAGTGCTTGCGCCTTATTCTGGCACCATCGCAACCCGCTATGTCTCGCTCGGAGATGTGGTGAATGTCGGTAATCCCACTCTGACACTGCTCGCTTCTGAGGGCAAAGAGGCCTTCATCGGTATTCCTGCTCACCAAATGCAAAAAGTCACCTCACTTTCTTCGCCTAGCATCCGAGTTGGGCGCACAGATTATGCCGTGGAGCTACTGAATCCCGGCGCAATGGTCGACACTCAATCTCGTAGTGTCGGTTTGCGTTACCTGTTTCCTGAAAAATCGTCGGTATTAGAAGGGCAACTTGCCTATCTTAAGTTTGATGAACAGATTGAAGAGCAAGGTTACTGGGTGCCATTAACGGGTTTGATTGACGGCCTACGCGGTGTGTGGAACATCTTTGTGATTGGTGAAGACAACAAAGTTGAGCGCCGAAGTGTTCAAGTGTTGTTTGCCAACAATCAACAAGCGTACGTGAGTGGGGCGATTGAAGACGGTGAACAAGTCATTGCCAGTGGCTTACATCGCTTAGTTCCCGGCCAAATCGTGAAACCAGTCAGCGCGGCTGAGTAGGTAATAGTATGAAAATAATAGAGACTATTTCCAACACTCGACTGCTTATCTTGATGACCGCGCTGCTGATGGTGAGTGGTATTTCGGCGTTCATGACGTTGCCACGTGCAGAAGACCCAGTAATCATCAACCGTTATGCGAACATCACAACCAGTTTCCCCGGCGCCAGTGCCGAACGCGTAGAAACCTTGGTGACTGAGGTTATCGAGAATAAGCTGCGTGAACTGAGTGAAGTTAAACTCGTGAGCTCAACCTCTAGGCCGAGCGTATCAATTGTTACGCTAGAGCTTAATGACACCATTACCGAGCCAGAACCGGTCTGGTCCCAAGCTCGCGACAAGTTATCTGATATCGAATCCATTTTGCCTGCGGGTGCTCAATCGCCTGATCTCGATAGCGACCATACCTATGCTTTCACGACCATCGCATCTCTAACTTGGTCTGGTGCAGGCGAGCCTGATAGGTTAACGCTGGGCCGTTATGCCAAAGAGCTCGCCAAGCGACTAAGAACTTTGTCGGGTACTGAATTCGTTGATGAATACGGGATGCCGCAAGAAGAGATTCAAATCAGTTTACGTACGGCCGATGCCGCTGCTCTAGGGCGTTCAAGCGCCAATATCGCTGAATCGCTCGAAGGGGCAGACGCCAAGAACTCGGCGGGTGAACTGGTCAGTGCTTATTCTCGCTTTGGCTTAGAAATTAAATCTGAACTGGATTCCATTGAACGCATTAAGCAAGTGCCAATAGCCACTGATAGCAAAGGTCACATCATCCGTATGGAAGACATTGCTTCGGTGAAACGTGGTGAGAAAACCCCACAAGACCAGATTGCTATTGTTGATGGTGAGCCGGGTGTGATTGTCGCGGCAAGAATGCACCCTGATCTGCGAGTTGATAACTGGACGTCGCGAGCTAATGCTCTGATTGGTAAATTTGAGCAAGAGTTACCAAGTAACGTTAAGGTGACAGTGCTGTTTAATCAGCAAGGTTATACCGAGACTCGCTTAGACGATTTAGGCAAAAGTTTGATGATCGGTTTCGGTCTGATTTTGATTGTGCTGTTTGTCACTTTAGGCGTGCGTGCCGCGATCTTAGTCGCCATTTCTCTGCCGTTAACCTCATTATTGACCTTGTCGATCATGAAAATGACCGGTGTACCGATTAACCAAATGTCGGTGACAGGCCTAATTGTGGCGCTCGGGATCATGGTTGATAACGCGGTGGTGATGGTCGATACCATTCAAGCTTATCGCTTGAAAGGGCAACAGCGCGCTGAAGCGACCATGAATGCATTGAAGCATTTATGGGTGCCGTTATTAGGCTCAACCTTAACTACCGTGTTGGCGTTTGCTCCGATTATCTTGATGCCGGGTGCATCGGGTGAATTTGTCGGTGGTATTGCGATTACCGTTTCTTTCTCATTGATCGGCTCTTACATCATCTCGCACACCTTAATCGCAGGCTTAGCGACCAAGTTATTACCGAAACAACTCAGCGACGTTGATAAGAAAGGGCGGCACCATTGGTACATGACGGGTTTGAGAATCCCGGCTTTGACGCGTTGGTTTTCGTCTTCTGTTCGCTTTGGCGTCACGCATCCAACCATCACGATTGCTTTGGTGTTATTGGTACCGTTTACCGGTTACTGGAGTATGTCTCAGCTGACTGAGCAATTCTTCCCGCCATCAGACCGAGACATGTTTGAGATTCAGGTTTACATGCCGCCGCAAGCGAGCATTTACGCCACCAAAAACACCTCTGAAAAAATCGACGATATCATTCATCGTTACCCTGAAGTGGAGCGTATCGATTGGCTCGTGGGCGCAAACTTCCCATCCTTCTATTACAACCTGCAAGCAAGGCAAAATAACGCGCCGTACTTCTCGCAAGCCATGGTGAAAACAGAGAACTTTGATCAAGCCAATGCGCTGATTCCTGAGTTGCAAAAGATGTTGGATAACGAGGTGCCGGAAGCACAAATCTTGGTACGAAAGCTTAATCAAGGGCCTCCATTTACCGCGCCCGTTGAACTGCGAGTGTATGGTGAAAACCTCGATACGTTGAAAGCGATTGGTGAGGATGTGCGATTGATTTTGGCGGGTGTTCCTCATGTGACGCACACAAGGGAAACGCTGCAACCAGGTACGCCGAAGGTGTGGTTGAAGGTTGATGAAGACACCGCAAAGCTGAATGGTATTTCATTGAACCAGTTCGCAGGTATGCTGCAAACTACGCTGACAGGTCGTGAAAGTGGCTCTGTGATTGAAGGCAGTGAGTCGGTACCAATCCGTGTTCGTGTGGCAGATGAGGCGCGTGAAAACTTGGCTCACTTAAGCAATATTCGTTTGCCAATCAGTTCAGATGTCTACTCGACAGGTATTAACGTATCGACACTGGCCGAACTGGAATTGACGACCAGTCGCGGTGCGATTACTCGTCGTAACGGGCAGCGTGTGAATACCATTGAGGGCTACATTGAAGCGGGTGTCTTGCCTCAAACCGTGCTCAATGAATTCCAAAAACGCCTAGAAAACTATCAGATGCCATCAGGCTATACGATTGGTTTTGGTGGTGAATCTGCTGAACGAGATAATTCAGTCAACAGCCTGATCTCGAATGTCGCAGTCGTGGTGGTATTGATGGTGCTGGTGGTGGTGATGTCATTCAACTCGTTCCGAATGAGCAGCATCATCTTCATGGTAGCAGGATTGGCGGGTGGGCTAGGGTTGTTGTCGGTGTGGATTTTCGGTTACCCATTTGGTTTTACGGTGATCATCGCGATGCTCGGGATTGCGGGCTTAGCGATTAACGCTGCCATTGTCATTCTGACCGAATTGAAGTTAGACAAGGAGGCTTCCTCTGGGAATGTTGATGCAGTCGTTGATGCTGTTATGTCGTGTACTCGTCATATCAGCTCAACCACGATTACAACCGTGGGCGGCTTTATGCCACTGATCATTGCTGGTGGTGGCTTCTGGCCTCCATTTGCGGTCGCGATTGTGGGCGGTACCGTATTAACCACCCTTATCTCGTTCTACTTTGTACCTGTGGTTTATCATTTGATGACTCGAAATCAGCGAAAATCCATGACTACTCAAGCGGCATAACTGTTTTTCAATTTAACGTCTCTTCAATTTGGCTACTCTTTAATTGCCCATAATCGAGCCGTATCTGGCTCGATTATGGTGTGGTTATTCTCGATAAATTCATCCCAATTCCTACCTTTTTGTTGTGCTTTTCACCGCTATTACGCCCTCAATTAGTCAAATTATCCTTTCTGTTAGTCATTATATTCTTTCAATTCGTTACATTAGTGCATAGATGAATGCTTGATTATCTTGTTGGTGAATGAGTGGGTGTTTTGAATAATCTAACCAGTGAATACCTTGTAAATGGTATGTGAATTCACAATTTTGACGGGCGTCACACTTCTATTTATTCGCTCTTTCTAATGTACCTTGAACTTGCCCCGAGCTTTGGTGGTGAGCGAGTGTTTATCTACTTTTTCTAAATCCCTTGTCAGTACTGGCTCCATCTGTGTAGCACGCTATTGATGTGTGTCTTAATCGCTTACTGCTTCTTAGTTTTCGTCTTCATAAATGGAAGGTTAGTTTCCAAGTTTGTTTGGTGAGCTTTCAATTTCAACTCTTCATAATGCGCCGAATGTAACAATGTATTTCAAAGTGTAACAATTAAGTCATGTTTTCTGCGTGGTTTTAACCCAGCAGTAACGAACCTTATTGCATTGCTTTTTGAGATGCGGCGTTTCACATGCTCAACACATAAATATTCTAATGATCATGACAACCAGTACTCAGACGTTCGTTCTGAGGCTGGATAACCATCGAGAAAGTTAATGGAAGCTTCAAGATATAAACGCATTTTATCGAGGACAAATTTGTCGAAGATTGGTTTGCTGGGAACCGTTCTGATGCTCGAAGGATGTAACTCCGCATTGCTCGACCCAAAAGGTAGCGTTGGCGTTCAGGAAAAAGAGCTGATTATCACGGCTCTGTTGCTGATGTTGATTGTCGTCATCCCAGTGATTCTGATGACCATCTACTTTGCTTACCGATACCGCGAGAGCAATACCACGGAAGAGTATGCACCTGACTGGGCACACTCAACCAAGATTGAAGTGGTGGTATGGACGATTCCAATCATCATCATCGCGATTCTAGCCACCATCACTTGGCGAACAACACACGAATTAGAGCCTTCCAAGCCTCTGGTGAGTGACGTTAAGCCTATGGTGATCGAAGTGGTCTCTCTGGACTGGAAATGGCTGTTCATCTATCCGGAGCAAAACATTGCGACGGTTAACTATGTTGCGTTCCCGAAAGATGTTCCGGTGACGTTTAAGCTGACTTCAGACAACATCATGAACGCGTTCTTTATCCCGCGTCTTGGTTCGCAGATTTATGCGATGCCGGGAATGGTGACCAAGCTGAACTTGATTGCTAATCATGAAGGTGACTTCAAAGGTTTTGCATCGAACTACAGTGGTAAAGGGTTCTCTCAAATGAAATTCACCGCATCAGCCATGCCTGATCAAGTGGCGTTTCTAAACTGGGTGGAAAAAGTGAAAGCAAGCCCGGACCGTATTGAAGACTGGGAGCAATTCCGTTCTTTGGCTGCGCCGAGTGTGGCTGAACCTGTGACTCTGTTCTCCAGTATCCCACCATTTTTATTCACTGATGTTGTGACCCAGCACCCTGGCTCAATGAACTGTTTGCCGGAAACCCAAGGATAATCGTCATGTTTGGAAGATTAACTCTAGACTCAATTCCCTACCACGAACCCATTATTTTGTTCACGTTAACCATGATCGCTTTAGTGGGGGGGTTAGTGGTGTATGCGGTAACCAAAGCCGGTAAGTGGCAATACCTTTGGAATGAATGGTTTACTTCTGTAGACCACAAAAAACTAGGCTTCATGTACATTGCAGTCGCGATGGTGATGTTAGTTCGTGGCTTTGCCGATGCCGTCATGATGCGTAGTCAGCAATTGCTTTCTGCAGCGGGTGAGACCGGCTATTTACCGCCACATCACTATGACCAGATCTTCACGGCTCACGGCGTGATCATGATTTTCTTCGTCGCGATGCCTTTGGTTATCGGCCTGATGAACATCATTGTGCCGCTGCAAATTGGTGCTCGTGATGTTGCGTTTCCTTACCTCAATAACCTGAGCTTCTGGCTGTTTGTAGTGGGTATTATCCTAACCAACATGTCACTGGGCTTAGGTGAATTTGGTCGTACGGGTTGGTTGGCGTATCCGCCGCTTTCTGGCATTGAGGCAAGTCCGGGAGTCGGGGTCGATTATTGGATATGGGCGCTGCAAATATCCGGTGTGGGTACCACGTTAACGGGTGTGAACTTCTTCGCGACTATTTTGCGCATGCGTACTCCGTCTATGCCAATGATGAAGATGCCAGTATTCACGTGGGCGTCTCTGTGTGCCAACATCCTGATCATCATCTCTTTCCCAATCCTAACGGTCACCATCGCGTTACTGACTTTGGATAGATACATCGGCACGCACTTTTTCACCAATGACCTTGGTGGCAACGTGATGATGTATGTGAACCTGATTTGGGCATGGGGACACCCTGAGGTGTACATCCTAATCTTGCCGATCTTTGGTGTGTTCTCTGAAGTGACTGCAACCTTCTCTCGCAAAAAATTGTTTGGTTATACCTCACTGGTATGGGCAACGGTGGCTATCACTATTTTAGCGTTTGTGGTTTGGCTGCATCACTTCTTCACCATGGGTTCTGGCGCTAACGTGAATGCCTTCTTCGGCATCGCGACCATGATTATCTCTATCCCAACCGGGGTTAAGATCTTCAACTGGCTATTCACCATGTACAAAGGTCGTATCCGCTTCACCACGCCAATGATGTGGACAGTGGGCTTCCTAATCACCTTTACTGTAGGTGGTATGACGGGCGTATTGATGGCAGTACCGGGCGCAGATTTCATTCTGCATAACTCAGTGTTCCTGATTGCTCACTTCCACAACGTAATCATCGGTGGTGTTGTCTTCGGTTGTTTTGCTGCGATTGGTTACTGGTTCCCGAAAGCGACTGGTTTCACTCTGAACGAGCTTTGGGGCAAACGCGCATTCTACTGCTGGATCATCGGTTTCTTGATGGCGTTCTTGCCGCTTTACGCTCTGGGCTTTATGGGCATGACGCGTCGTTTGAGCCAAGACATCAACCCTGAGTTCTTCCCACTACTGGCGGTTGCGGCTGCAGGTACGGGCGTGATTGCGATGGGTGTGGTGTGTCAGTTCGTTCAGATTTACGTGAGTGTTCGTGACCGAGACCAAAACCGAGATCTAACTGGTGACCCGTGGGGCGGACGTACCTTTGAATGGGCAACGTCTTCACCACCGCCGTTCTATAACTTTGCAAAACTGCCTAAGGGCGATGAGATCGATTCGTTCTGGTATCAAAAGCAAAGTGGCGAGTTTGATCCAACTCAGGAAGAAGAATACGAACGTATTCACATGCCGAAGAACACACCGACAGGCATTTATGTGTCTGCATGGGCGTTGGCATTTGGCTTCGCAATGATCTGGTACATCTGGTGGCTAGCGGCTGCAAGCTTAGTGGGCATCGTGGTGACGTGTATTCAACACAGCTACAACGACGATGTGGACTACTACGTGGAAGTTGAAGAGATCAAAGCGATTGAAGCGGCTCGACGTGCGCAGCTTGCAGAAGCGAAAAAACAGTCAGTGAAAGGCGATCATTCTGGTCGTGGTAACAGCGCTGACAGTGATGCTGATAGTGATAACAACGACAATAAAGATGACTTGGAGACGACGTATGCAAGCTAATACTCCGTCACACACTTATGATCTTGCACACTCGCATGATCATCACCACGAAGCTGCGGGCAATAAGTTGTTTGGCTTCTGGGTTTACTTGATGAGTGACTGTGTCCTGTTTGCCACGCTTTTCGCGACTTATGCCGTGCTTGAGAGTGGATCTATCGCAGGGCCTACAGGCAAAGATATCTTTGAACTGCCGTTCGTGTTTGTCGAAACCATGATGCTGTTGTTCAGTAGTATCACCTTTGGCTTTGGCATGATTGCGATGAAGCGCAAAGACGTTACCGGACTGAAGCGATGGATAAAAGTCACTTTCGTATTGGGTTTAGCCTTTATCTGTATGGAAGTGTATGAGTTCCATCACTTGATTGCAGAAGGCTATGGCCCTCAAGAAAGCGCATTTCTTTCTGCGTTCTTTACCTTGGTTGGCACACACGGTTTGCACGTAACGTTCGGTCTGATTTGGATGGCGGTGGCGTATCACCAGCTTTCAACCAAAGGCTTGAACGACAACATGTCGATGCGTTTCCAGTGCTTAAGCCTGTTCTGGCATTTCCTTGATATCGTTTGGATTTGCGTATTTACCATCGTGTACTTAATGGGGGTGATGTAATGGAACAGCATCTAGACAGCGGTGCAACGGATTACGTGAAAGGCTTTATTGCGTCACTGATTCTGACCATTATTCCGTTCTACATTGTGTGGTCACATGCGCTACCAAGCACGGAAACTTACGTGATCTTGTTCGGTTGTGCGCTGGTGCAAATCTTTGTGCACTTTAAGTACTTCTTGCATATGGAAGCGAAATCTTCCGATGGGCGTTGGAACTTAGTGTCACTGATGTTTACTGCCATTGTTGTATTGATTCTTATCGCTGGCTCGGTATGGATCATCTACAACATGAACGTCAACATGAAGTTGTAGGCCAAGGTATGCTGAAAAAATATTTGTCTATTACCAAACCGGGCATCATTTTCGGCAACCTGATTTCTGTTGCGACGGGGTTCTTTCTCGCCGCAAAAACAGAACCAGCCAGTGCGATGTTGTTACTGACGACTTTAGCGGGTGTAGGGCTTGTGATTGCATCAGGTTGCGTGGTGAACAACATCTTTGATCGAGATATCGACCAGAAAATGAAACGTACCCAGAACCGTGAATTGGTTCAGGGCAATATCAACACAGACGTCGCATTTATCTATGCGTTAGTTATGTTGTTGGCAGGCACGGCGCTGCTGTTTCAGTTCGCTAATCCGATCTCTGCGGTCATGGTGTTGCTTGGCTATGTGTTTTACGTCTTTTTCTACACCATGTGGTACAAGCGTACATCGGTGTACGGCACCTTAGTTGGCAGTATCTCTGGTGCAGTTCCGCCATTAGTTGGTTACCTTGGTGTGACGAATTACTTGAGCTTAGAAGCAGTTCTTCTGTTCATCATGTTCTGCTTATGGCAAATGCCACACTCGTATGCGATTGCGATGTTCCGCATTCAAGATTACCGCGATGCAGGCATTCCTGTTTTACCTGTGAAAGAGGGCGTTGATAAAGCGCATCAACACATGAAAGCGTATGTCGTGGCGTTTGGTGCGGTTGCTCTGGGGTTATTTTTACTCGGAGAGGCGGGTTATGAATACCTAGCCGTGTCGGCAGCCGTTTGCTTTATGTGGACCAAAGTGACGTTCCGTAAGGTTGATTGTCTTAACTACATCCAGTGGTCAAAGACAGTCTTCAAGGTCTCTCTGCTGGTGGTGATGAGCATCAGCGGCGTACTTGGACTGGAACTGATTCCGTTGCCTACGCTTTTTTGATTTAGTTTTGTCGTTGAACCCTCAATGTTTTTAAATCCGAGGGTTTAACGACCTTTTATCTGATTGTCTGTTTATCTTGTCATCTATATTGCCGTTCAGCTGAGAACTACAGCCCCTCGAAAATATCACTAAACCAATCTTCAAGTTGCTCTCGTTTGTCTTGAGGGCCATTGATTACCACTAAGCCATTCAGTGTCGCTTGATCCCAAGAGATCGTTCCGTTCGCCAATGCATCGAAAACATCGAGCTCTGTAATAAGCAATAAATCGCTTTCTGTCGGCAAAGTGTCTCTTCCTGAAACGTTCACGCCTTTTTCAATGCTGATTTGGCTGTAGTGACCTTTAATCGCTTCAAATAAGTTGAACTCAACCTTGCTCGGATGCGCCTTTGCGAGGGCTGATTTTATCGCAAACAGTTTGAAATGATCCGGTTTGTCTAGGTTTCCAAACTCGTCATCTTGTCGAGCATGAATGATGTTACCAAATACTTCGAGTGAGCCCGGTTCGGTCACCAAACTAAACCCGGTTTCTTGGTGTAAGCCGCAAGCGAATACCAGAGAAGAACTGAGTGAAAGCAATAGAACAAAACGTTTTAGCATGTGTGAACCTTAAACGAAGTAGGGCAGTTTCCTTACTTCAACAATAGACCTAGATCGTTGAGTGAGGGCTGCGAACTGTACCAATAAATAAACGATAAAGGGACCACAATGGGTCCCTAAGTTATCGGCTCGCCATCCTTAGCAGGCCTTTAATTGGTGTATATCCAATTAACGAACGATAAGCATCAGTTCTTCAGGAGAAAGAGGCTTGTCGAAGTAGCTCATGAAGAGACCGAAGCCTTTGATATCGCCATTCGAGAACTTGAATTCACCAGACTGCATGTTCTTACCAATCACTTGCTGAGCATTAGGGCCAGCCATCAGGATTTGGTTCAGCACTTGACGAGAAGTGTTGATTTGAACATCTGCGCCTTCTACGGCTGTTTCATGAAGCTGTGCAATACCGTTACGAACTTCGATAGTAAATGACTCATTCGTATCAGAGAAGTTGTACGTTAGCGCCATGTTTACATCTAACGTGCTTTCTGCAATGAGAGTCGACGTCATCATGTCGAAGATCTGCTTACTTGGTAGGGCTGTTAGAACGTCTACAGAAGCAAAGCTGATCATGTTAGAGAAATCGCGAGTACCTTCTAGCTCAGCAGCGGCATTTAATGCCCAGTTACGCCAGTTGATGTTCACTTGGTCTGCAGACCATGCTTTGTAAGCTTGTGCTTTCAGTGCGCGAGCTTCCATGTCGTCTTTGTTTACCGTGATTGGGTAAGAAAGAATCTCTGCAGCGAATGTGTAGTTTTCTGCTTTGATCGCGGCTTTCGCTGTGTCGATGATGTTGTCACGACCGCCCATGATTTCTACGAACGCTTTAGCACGTTGCTCGTAAGCCATTGGCTCTAGCTGCCACGGATCGGCTTCGAAGAAACCGTTGTAGCCTACGTAAATTTGGCGAACAGCGTGTGCAACAGTACCGTAGTGCTCACCTAACCAAGGGTGGTCGGCAAGGTGTTTAGGCAGCTTAACGACTTCAACAAGTTCGTCAGGTGTTAGACCCTTGTTCATGTGACGAATCGTTTGGTCGTGTGTGTATTGGATTGCATCACGGTAGGCCGTTAGTACATCCGCTACCGCTTCTTTGCCTTCAACAGGACGACCATGCGAGTTGATCATGATTTCTGTATCGAATTGACGCATAACGTCGATGCCCTTGAACCACATTGATGGGTCACGGAATTTCGTACCACGAATCGTGTGTAGGTTCGGGAAGTTTTCGCCTTGTAGAACCTCTGCTGCGTGCAGGATTTTTTGTTCTGGAAGGTAAACCACGATTTCATCTTTAGTTTCTGATGGCACGTTTACGATCTGCATGTGAACACCAGAGATTGTGATGTCTAATGTGCCATTTTTTTCAACGAGCATATTAGGCTCAATGAACGAGATATCACCTTGCATGAAGCGAGGGCCAAGGCCATCGTTTACTGTGCCGTGTTCGCCTTCTTCAACGTGTTTTGCACCCGTGTAAGATGTGCGGTGACCAAACAGTGTACCTAGGTTTGAAGACCAGTTAGCCACTGCTGCGGTTAGGCCTTCTTCAGCGATGATTTTTACTTCGCCTGATGCTACTTCTTCATCAGTCACCCATGCACGCACACCAGAGATGTGGTCGATGTGGTTGTGAGAATAGATGATGGCTTTAACCGGCTTGTCTGTGATTTGACGGAACTGTTCTTTAACCGATTGAGCCATTTCTACCGACTCGCCTGGATCAACAATGATGATGCCGTCCGTACCTTCGATCATGACAGGAGTGTCTAGACCGAAGCCGTAACCAAGATAAATATTGTCATCAACTTTGATGATCGCTTGGTCCATTTTACGACCGTGCTTGGTTAGGATTGGGTGTACGTGATCAGACTCTTCTGTGAAAGCCAGTGAATCGCCCGTTTTTGAAAGCACTTGGATACGTTCGCCTTTGCCCCAGAACATGTTTGATTCGTGTTCGAATAGAACCTCACTTTTGTAGCGCGCATCAAGATCGATGTTTTGGTATTGAGCTGCATTTGCGGTTTGAAGCTCTTGGCCTACCGTTGATGTTGCTTCTACAGTTGGCGTTGCAGATGCAAAACCAGAAGCAAGTAGAGTGCTCGCAATAGCAACAGGAAGCGCCATTTTTTTGAATGTATTAGTCATGGTAGTGACCTTATATTTGGATACAGGAATTGGATTTCTTGAGCCAAATGATAGAGGTGGGGGAGGTCGCTATCTACGCGCTAATAATATTTCAATCTATCGTTTTTTCGATGATTTGTTTGATAAACGATTGTATTGGCGATTAATTTTGATCTAAATCAATTAGTAAGTGAGCTTGCAACAGATACAAAAATGCCCTGAAATTCAGGGCATTTGTTTTACAATTAGTCGCTAGTTCATGAGTGGCTGTGATACGAGTGAATAACAGCCAAATCATTGAATACTTAATTGCTTATCAAGAGCTAATCGTTTACCAAGAGCTTAATCGTTTACCAAGCACCTAGGTATGACTTGTAAGATTGTAGGCGAACTGTTGCTGCGCCGATTACATCAATGAAGCCCCAGAACGGATGTGGTTTCTCTGCCGAGATCCAAGCCGCGCCAGTTGAACCAATAGGGATGTTGTAACCTTCTGGTTCAATGATCTCAAGTACGATAGTACGACCTAAACCATTGCCGTTTCTTACCACGTGTTGACCGACGCTTTGTGGCCCCTGAAGTGGAGAAATACTCGACTCACCGGTACCGGCATTAAAGCTGTGTACTTTTGCTCGGAACACGTGGCCTGGGTATGCATCAACGAAGAACTCAGCGAAGTCTCCTACTTGAACATAGCCATAAGTTTGGTCTGAAATACGCATCTCAAGAAACTTTTTGCTGGTGTTGTAGAGGTGCATGTTACCCATGACAGAACCTTCAGCAATATTCACTATCGATACCTGACCATCAAACTCAGCTCTAATGGTCTTTTTCTCTTGCGCCCAATTTACTTTTTGTAAATCGGCTTTTAACGACACCAGTTCAGCATGCAGCACTCGAAGATCAGAGTCGTACTTTTCTACGTCACGCATATTGAAAATTTCAGGTGACGTTTCAGCACGCTCTAAGTCGCGATTCATTTGCTTGATCTCTTCTTCTTTCTGAACAATTGAAGATTCGATCTTTGCTTTGTCTGCGGCTGAGTCAATGTCGACGAGTGTGTAAATTACGTCGCCTTCTTTAACCATTTGGTTGTGTTCAACAAGCACTTGGTCGATCTGCTGGCCAAAGATCGGTGACATTACCGCGTGTGGTGCTTTCACTGTGGTTGAGTTGGTTAGATCAACGGGTGCCCACAAGCGAGAGATAACCGCTAATACCGCAAGAATCGTTACGCCGCCAATGGCAGCCCATGTGTAGTTCTTGAAGTTCTTCTTAAGTGCGCCTGTCGCGAACAGTGACCATACAATTAGGATGTATGGAATCATCATCTCTTTCATTATGCGACCTCTTTTTCTGTAGCGGATGGTGTTGTTGGAGTCTTTTCTTCTGAAGCCTGTTCTTTTGAAGATTGCTCTACTGAAGACGGCTCTGTTACCGGTTGTTCAGGTGATACGTGGACTGCGGCTGTCTCTGTATTGGTCGCGTCTTGTTTAGGCTGAACACCACGGCGAATCACATCACTCAGTGATTGACCAATATGTTTCCAGTTCGCCAATGCGATAACCAATGCGATAACCCAGAATGTTTTGCTGATGAAGAGTCCGCAAAGTGACAGTGCAAACACGATTTGAACGTGAGCGCTTTTGTGCTCTTTTGCTTTATGCACACCCAGTTCATGCAACTGCCACATGCCGTAAACACCGGCTAAAACCACAGCAATGGTCACTGAGAACAAGTAACCAGAGAAGGACTCCATCTGGAAGAAGTTCATCATCATTTCATTGGGATGATTGTTGAATTGAGACATGTCGATGTCTTTAGAATGGATTGTGCCTAATGGTGCAAGAGCCCATGCTCCCGCAAACATCACTGCCATAAACAGGCAGAATTTAATCAAGACCATCACAACGGCCCAGATTTTCTGGAAAACGATTTTTATAAAGTTCATATCTCAACCTAAATAAGGAGAGAGAAAGTGCAGCCTTGGTACAAGACTTTTAGAAGACATCTGAAAGAGGTGTTGAACTCACGTAACCGTATAGACCTACTGAGTCAAAAGTACTAGATGACAATTAAAAATCGCTTTGACCACGTAGACAACGCATTCTCGCGAATAGAGTGTTAAAAACACCTGGCGAAATCATTCTTAAGTAACGTCTACCATTGATAGGTTCGTTTGCTGCATTGGGTTTTAAGGCCGTCTTCCGTGATGTGTGCAACACCATCATCTACACATTTTTAGGTTTTCTGTTTAGGTTAAGAATTGATTTGTTGGCGAAATAATAGGAAGTGTAACTGGTGCTATCTACGCATTATTGCGATATTGAATTATCGTAATTACGATGAATTGAGTGGTTGCTTAAACGTGAGGTGGGTTTATTTGAACAGGCTCAAACTCGGCTTATAAAATATGTCTATTTAATTAGCCTGGATCATAGAAGTGGCTATAAAAGTATCAATAAGGCAGGACGGAAATATTGAATACTCCGACCAGTCTAGGGTGAGTTTGGGTGGATTAAGCGTTACTGGCACAGCGAAGAGATTTAGATTCCAATCTGGCGAATGTGGCAGCTATTCGAAAGAGTGAGTTGTTCTGACATTTTTGCTATTTACCATATGATGCTTCCTTCTCAGTTTTGTTTTCTCAATGAGCATCCGTTGTTTCATTCTATCGCTTTTACGATAAGATAATTAAATCTATCGCCAAATGAGCACTGAATCATGAGTAATGACATTCCGAATTTTAACTTATTGGCTGTGTTTTCAGCGGTGATGGAGCAGGGCAGTTTGAGTAAAGCTGCGGATCAACTCAGTACCAATCAATCGACCATCAGCACCGCGTTAACTCGTCTAAAGAAAGAGATTGGCCAAGAGCTTTTTGTTCGCAAAGGAAGAGGTGTTGCGCCTACGTCTTATGCGCAAAGCTTGTATGAACAAATTAAAGCGCCGATCAATGAACTCAATGGCGTGTTTCAGTCGATGGCTAATTTTGATGAGCAATCCTCTGAGCGTAAGTTTGTTATTTCTGCACCTGAGCACTTACAGTGGGTACTTCTCAATAGTTTCGCGGCGCTTCCTAATCAAAACTTGTCGCTGGAAGTCTTTGATCAACCAGACAGTGATGAGCGCATTTATGAAGATCTTTTGACTCAAGAGTTCGATGCGATGATCGATATTGTGGTGCCTGAACACCCAAGTATCGTCAGTGAAACACTTTATGAAGGCGAGTTTGTGATCGTGTGTCGAGCTGATCATCCACGGATTCAAGGTGAAATCAGCGAAGCTCAGTTCCTAAGTGAAAAGCATGCTGTATTAGACAGAACACGACGTAAAGTTCGCAGTTTGAATCACTACACTTCTTTGGATCTGTCCCAGCGTAAAATCGTGTTTCACGGGCGCTCGCTGTTCAGTAATATTTTGCTGTGTAGCCAATCCGATTACATCACTGTCGTGCCTTTATCTATGGCCGTGCAGTTCCAAGAAAAGTTAAGTTTGCAGCTGTTCAAGCCGCCCTTTGAATATCAGCCGATATCTCATTACCTGATTTGGTTGAAGAAGCAGAACAGCGACCCCGCTCATAAATGGTTCAGAGAACAAGTCATCAATACATCAGATTCAATGTCGAAGGCGCTTAAAGATAGGCGGTTGCGATTTTAATTGAGAGTCTAAATCTAAGGGGAGTATTGGCTTCCCTTTTTTGTGTCGCTTAGTTGGTACTAGACAATATGTTAATAACAAAAAATTATTAAAATGAGAATATTTAATAATTTCACTGATTTGTGTGTGTTCAGTAATATACCTAGCAACAGAGAAGTAGGTGGCCTCAAGGTCAACCTAAACGAACATTACTTAGCTTCTGAACGAGGCTGAGATTAAAGTATCAAGGGCGAAATATGAAATTCCTACACACAATGATCCGAGTTACTGATTTAGACAAGTCTATCGAGTTCTATACCAAGGTATTGGGAATGAAGGAACTTGAACGCCATGAAAACAAAGACTACCGCTACACATTGGTTTTTGTTGGCTACGAGCAAGGCGGCACGACTATCGAGCTAACGTACAACTGGGATACGAATGAGTACGAGATGGGCAGCGCGTTTGGTCATCTGGCATTGGGTGTAGAAGATATTTACGCAGCATGTGACAAAATCAAGTCGCTAGGTGGCAACGTCACTCGCGAAGCGGGTCCAGTGAAAGGCGGCTCAACTCATATCGCTTTTATTACTGACCCAGACGGCTACCAAATCGAACTGATTCAACTAGGTTAATCGAGGATATAACAATGACAAACGCACTATTTCAACCAATTCAACTTGGTAATATCGAGCTTAAAAACCGTATTGTTATGCCACCGATGACGCGTTCTCGCGCAACGCAACCTGGTAATTCAGCAAACGATATGATGGCGGCTTACTACGCTCAGCGTGCTTCTGCAGGTTTGATTATTGCTGAAGGCACACAAATTTCACCTATGGGTCAAGGCTATGCTTGGACTCCGGGTATCTATTCTGATGAGCAGATCGCTGGTTGGAAAAAAGTGACTGATGCCGTACATGAAAAAGAGGGCGTTATCTTCGCTCAACTTTGGCATGTAGGCCGTGTAACACACCCAGACAACATTGGTGGTGAACAGCCAATCTCGTCTTCTGCACTTAAAGCACAAAACGTAAAGGTATTCATCGATAACGGTACTGATGAACCGGGCTTTGTTGATGTGGTTGAACCTCGTGAAATGACGAAACAAGACATCAAAGAGGTGGTTGAACAGTATCGCCAAGCGGCTTTGAATGCGGTTGAAGCAGGCTTTGATGGTATCGAACTTCACGCAGCGAATGGTTACTTAATCAACCAATTCATCGATTCTGAAGCAAACAACCGCACTGACGAATACGGTGGTTCAATTGAAAACCGTTTACGTTTCCTAGGCGAAGTGGTTGAAGCTATGGTTGAAGCGATTGGTGCTGACCGTGTTGGTGTACGCCTTGCTCCGTTCACATCGTTGAATGGTACGGTTGACGCTACACCAGTAGAGACTTACACAGCGGCGGCAGCACTACTTAACCTATACAAAATTGTTTACCTACACATTGCAGAAGTTGACTGGGACGATGCACCTGAAACGCCAAAAGCATTTAAAGCAGCAGTTCGTGAAGCCTACGAGGGTGTCCTTATTTATGCGGGTAAATACGATAGCGAGCGTGGCGAAAAAGCCGTTACTGAAGGCGTAACTGACATGGTTGGTTTTGGTCGTCCATTCGTTGCGAACCCAGATTTACCAGCTCGTATTCAAAATGGTTACCCACTTGCAGCGCACGATCCAAACACATTGTTCGGTGGTGCTGAAAAAGGTTTAACGGATTACCCAGAATACGCAGGCTAAAAACAGCTGCCTGAAGCAGAGTATTGAGATAGTATCTTGATCCTGTTGAATGTTTATAAAAAGCAACCTTGCAGAGTCGGGTTGCTTTTTTTGTTATTGGACCAAGTAAAATGATGAAAGCGATGCGCGGAGAGCTTTACCTCCTATTTGCTACCCTGTTAGCTGGGATTGGATGGATTGCATCTAAGCTGGTGGTATTAGAAATGCCGGGGCCAGTGTTCATTGGTGTGCGATTCCTCGTCGCGAGTTTGATTCTTCTACCGTTTTGTATTCATCACATTCGTAAGCTTTCGCTTAAGCAGGTTCTTTCTCTTTGCGGAGTGGGTTTGCTGCTGTCTGCTTCATTGCAGGTATGGGTGTTTGCAGTATCGGTGACAGAAAGCTTGTCGGAAGGGGCATTCATCATGAGCTTAGCCATGATCATTGCACCGTTTGTGTCTTGGATTTTTTTTCGAGTTAAGCCTAATCGTGCGTTTTGGATGTCTTTCCCTATCGCGATTATCGGCATGCTACTGCTGACTTTGGGCAACGGCTGGCATGTTGAGCAGAGTCAGGTTTACTTCTTGTTAGCATCGATGTTGTTGTCTGTTCACTTTGTGATGAACAAGCGTGTGATTACCAATATCAAGCCTATCGCATCAATTTGTGTGCAGCTGTTTGTAGTGGGTGTGAGTGGTTTAGCCTTTGCTTCTCTGACTGCTCAGCCGGAGTTCGAAATCACCAAAACCTTAGTCTTCTGGTTTATTGTCTCTGCGGTGATCGCAACGTCTATTCGTTACTTGCTGCAAACGGTCGGTCAGCACTCCGTGAACATGGAAGTGGCGGCATTGATCATGATTCTTGAGCCTGTGTGGACGCTGCTGTTAAGTGTGAGTGTGCTTGGCGAAAGTGTAGAGATGCAGAAGTTGCTCGGTGGGGCGGTGATCATTGCTTCACTATTTTGCTATATCAAATCGTCGAGACGAAAATAAAACACTCGGCGCAAGGCCGAGTGTGGGTTGTTCTTCAAGTGCTTTTCTGAGCTTTATCAGGCGAGTGTTGAACAAGACTTGTCGAGTGCAGAGCAAGGGTTAAATTCTGCGAATAAGACGTGCAAAGGGTGTCACCGTACTTATCGTTCTCGCTGGTAACTATTCTAACAACGAGCTTTGAATACAGGTGGTAAAGTCGAACCCTTACCACCATAGTCCTATCGCACAGCCTTCTTTTCTTTATGCCATCAATTCGAATGCACTAGGGGCGGGAAAGGACGTGAATGAATTAGTCGCGAATAGTGACTTTTGTAATCACAATATCTTCGCAAGGCACATCTTCGTGTCCCCAGCGAATGGTTGTTGGTGCTTTCGCAATTTTGTTTACCACATCCATACCTGCTGAAACCTTACCGAATACCGCGTAACCCCAGCCAGCATTGGTTGTTGAGGTGTGATCTAGGAAATCGTTGTCATCAAGGTTGATGAAGAACTGCGCCGTTGCAGAATGTGGTGCATCAGTCCGAGCCATTGCCACAGAACCAATCACATTCTTCAAGCCACGGTTTGCTTCGTTGACGATTGGGGCACGAGTTGGTTTTTCTGTCATGTCGATAGTGTGACCACCACCTTGAATCATGAAACCTTCAATAACACGGTGAAATGTCGTGCCTTCGTAGAAACCGTCTTGGCAGTATTTAAGGAAGTTTTTCGACGTTACTGGCGCTTTTTCAAGGTTCAGTTCAATCTCGATATCGCCAAAGTTGGTGGTGAAAGTAATCATAGGGTTACCTAAAGTTGAAGTTTTACTGAGTCGTAATGACGAAAGTGGGTTGCAGTATAGGGAAAATAACAGCAGATACTAGTGATGGTTTTATTGTGGTTGAATTCTCATCAACCACCAAAATCACGCCTGATATTGTTTAAGGAACATCTCGACACTTGAAGTAATGATCACTTGTTTGTGCGCAGCATCCGGTGACGGCACATGACCAATGATTTGCGGCCAAAACGCAAAAGACTTAAGCAGACCAATGAACTGCGTGGAGGCGAATTGTGGGTCTAGTTCTACTAAACGACCGTCTGCCAACGCGGCTTTAATCCAGGTTGTAAGTCCACTTTCTGCTTGGGAATATTTTTCCATCGCTTGATGCGCCAGTTCTGCGTTATGGAAATACTCTGAGAACAAAACGCGTGACAGGTCGATGAAGCCTTCAGACTCAAGTAACTCAAGCTCTTGATTGGCTATCGAGGAAAGCTGTTCTTCAAGTGGCAGTTCTGCTTGATATGGGAAATGCGTTGCGGCCAGAGTTTTGCTCCAAATGCTGTCTAGAATCTCATCTAAAAGCAGTTCTTTGCTGGCAAAGTGATTGTATACGGTACGCTTTGATACTTCTGCGCGACTCGATATTTTATCCATGCTGGTGGCCTTGTAGCCATGCTCAGTAAACTCTGCGATAGCAGCGGCAACGATCGATTCACGTTTTCTTTGGCTCAGCGTTTTTTTTACAGTCATCGGGATACTACTCAATATGTCGCGGTTAGCATTACATACGCTAATTTTACACCAGTAAGTTTACTTTTAGAACACCAATCTGCGTATTGGTAATTCGGTCGAGAGCAACTGAATCGCTTTGCAATGCACGGTGGGTATCATAGAATCGAAAGTGTATTCGAATTTTATTGATATCAACGGAAGAGAATAAACAATCAATGAGTAGTATTTTAGAGTGTATTCGTACAGTTGGACGAGGAGAAAGAGGGCGTAAGCCTTTATCGTTCGAACAAGCCTACCGCATCATGGATGAGTATTTAAGCGGAGAAGTCGGTGACGACCAAATGGCAATGCTACTGATGTTGATTCGTGTGCAGAATGAAACCAATGAAGAGATCGCTGGCTTTGTAAAAGCGTTTCAATCTCGAGTGCCAGATTTAGGCGCTGATATTGATTGGCCGTGTTATGCAGGTAAGCGTAACGATAACGCCAGTGGCAAGCCTTGGAACTTGTTGGCGGCAAAAATCTTAGCTGACAATGGCTATAAAGTGTTAATGCATGGCTATATGGATAAGCCGAGCGGTAGGACGCACGTTGAAAGCCATTTGCAAGATGTCGGTGTGCAAAGTGCTGAGAGCCCTGAACATGCTAAGTCGATTCTTGAACAAGACGGCATTGCTTATTTACCGCTAGCTAACTTTGCGCCCGAAGCACAAACCATGATTGGTTGGAAACACCGCTACGGTTTGAGAACGCCAATTAACACGGTAGTTCGAGCATTGAATCCTGGTGGTGGCCGTTTAGGTCTGCGTGGCAGTTTCCATCCTGGCTTTCCACAACTTCATGCGGAAGTTGAGCATGTTATCGGAAATAAATCCCACTCGGTGATTTCATTCAAAGGGATGAACGGTGAGTCGGAATATAATCCTAAAGTTAGCCAAACGGTATGGATGAGCTCTCCTGACAAAGTCGAATCGTTCTACTGGGAAGAGATGATGAACCTAGAGCTGCCACTTCCTAGTCAATGTGTACTTGGCACATCGGCTGAAGATATGGCGCTAATGGCGAATACCGTTGTCGACAGCATGACAGCCATTCTCTTTGCAGAAACGCACGATAAAACTGAGGCATACCAGAAAGCGGTGCGCCTGTGGCATGAGTATTGTGCGCGTTAGATGGTGGTTTGTAATCAATGAGAGAAGGTCAGCGAGCGCTGGCCTTTTTATACTTGATTTCTAGCAAGGGCTTTTCGTGAACGCCCAAACAATAAAGCTACTTCACTCGC
Organism: Vibrio sp. 10N.261.52.C2; assembly: GCF_041471425.1. Lineage (NCBI taxonomy): Bacteria > Pseudomonadati > Pseudomonadota > Gammaproteobacteria > Vibrionales > Vibrionaceae > Vibrio > Vibrio sp. 10N.261.52.C2. The sequence goes on from NZ_JBFROH010000070.1 coordinate 30,403, forward strand.
ATCAAGCGATGCATTTTGTCTTCGAACTGAATCTCAATCACCTGTGAGATTTTCATCTTATCAACACGATCAAGCATTCTCGCTTGGTAATCACGTTTTTTCATCCACTCTAGCGGTTCTTTAAAGCCATCTTCATTAATCACAAACGACTGATCGGTAATAGAGTCTTCAAAGATATGAACCACCCAAATGCGTGATTGGAAATCCAATAACTCACTAAAGTAGCTTTTTAACTTAGATAAGGAATTCGTTAGATACGTTTTAGGTGGGGTTTGGGAAGACATAGTAAACCGTATTTGGACAATGAAAATCGGCAAGGGCGCCGTCTGATCATTATAGCCTTTACCCGTTAGGCTTGTCAGGTCGAATTCGGCAGCCATTCACGGCTATTGCGCTTGCTAATGCTACTATGGCTGCCAGTTAGAGATTAACCAAATCAGTGTCGGATTCACTATTTAACGAATAGGCCGAAGTCGATCTCTTGTTCTCTTTGATATTTCACCAGCTTCACTTTTAGGTCGTGTTTTGCTGCTAAATCAATGGCTAAGCATGACATGCGTTTTATCTCATCAACGCAGCTTGATATCAGCGGTTTTTCTTGATTATCGATAGTGGCGATGAGTGTGTTTTCTGTGCCGTCGTTACCTGCGTAAATATACGCGTACATGTTGTTGTCGTGTTGCATAAACTTCCTAAAACGGGATTTCTAATTATTAGTGAGGTGAAGATTACAGGGTTTATTTACGCAGGCTAGCTCGGCTAAGTAAGGTTAATCAAGGGAAAGTAAGGCTTTGTAAGGGCTCTTTTTTTTCTTTTTTCTGGCGTTCGAAAACGTGCTCAACCCTTTGTTTGTCTCACTTTTTTGTCTTGTTAGGTTTTGCCTATCAATAAAATTGTTGAAATCCATTTAGTAAAATCAAGATTTTAGACAACAATTAACTTAACAAGATAGAAAATATATGACGCAAAGTATTTAGGGAGAACGCAATGCATTCTATTAAAGTGAAAGATTACATGACGCAGCAGGTTGTGACATTTACTCCTGATATGCCGTTAAGTCTAGCGTTAGACAAAGTGATGCGTAGCCACCATATGGGTGGGCCCGTAATCGATGATAACGAACAAGTGATTGGCTTCCTTTCAGAGCAGGATTTACTCGAGAAACTTGTGAAGGTCAGTTACTTCTGCCAAGACACACACCTTGTGGGTGACTGTATGTACCAAGAAGTGCTGTCGGTGTCACCTGACTTATCCATTATTGAATTGGCGGACATGATGCAGGTTGGAAAACCTAAAGCATACCCTGTGATCGATAATCGAAAACTGGTGGGTATTATCACCAGAACTGATGTTTTGAGAGCAATTGGCAAGAACTTGGAAGAATGCTTCAAACATCAGGTATAGTAGCGTGTTAAGAACGATTATTTTTCTCAATACTCTCAATTGAAAAAAGGCGCACTAGCGCCTTTTTTCTGTATAGCGCTTTTCTTGGTCGATCCTTTCTTTTTGGATCCCTAGCCAGTTGAACAGCTGATTAGGCTTTAGCTCTTGGGTATTCCAACTTTTGGAGGTTTCATGTCAAATCAAACGGCAAAGTTTGTTGAAGGTTCAACGATGCGCCACATATTGGTGATGTCGGGGGCTGGCTCTGTCGGTTTGATGGCGTTATTTGTGGTCGATCTGCTCGACATGCTGTTTATCAGTATGCTCGGACAGGTTGAATTGGCTGCTGCGGTAGGCTTTGCAGGTACGCTGACTTTCTTTTCTACCTCCGTTTCTATCGGTACTTCCATTGCCATGGGCGCATTAGTGTCCAAAGCCATCGGCTCTAAGAATCAAGAGCACGCTCGAAACCTAAGCACCAGTATCATGCTGACTGCGTTTGTTATCAGTTCAACCATAACTGCAATCATGTTCGCTTATATTCCAGAGCTGCTAGCCGCGATAGGCGCCAAAGGCATTGCAGCCGAACGCGCTCAAGCTTACCTACAGATTTTGCTACCTAGTGGTCCATTTTTGGCGTTAGCGATGGCAGCGGGTGCGGGCTTAAGAGCGGCAGGTGATGCTAAGCGTTCGATGTGGGCAACTTTGTCTGGCGGCATTGTTAACGCGATTCTCGATCCTCTGTTTATTTTTGGTTTTGGTTGGAACATCGAAGGGGCGGCTATCGCTTCGGTTGTCGCTCGTTTCTCGGTGCTATTCTTTTCGCTTTATCCTCTTATTCGCAGCCATCAGCTGGTAGCTCCGCCTTCTTTTGTGCAATGGCGCATTAATATTCGACCAATATTGGCGATTGCGCTGCCTGCGATTATCACCAATACCGCAACGCCTATCGGTAATGCGATTGTAACAACGGGTATCGCACAATATGGTGAGGATTTTGTCGCGGGCTTTGCCGTGATAGGTCGTCTGACGCCAGTTTGTTTTGCGGTTATCTTTGCCTTGTCTGGCGCTGTGGGGCCAATCATTGGTCAGAACTTTGGTGCTGAACGCATGGACCGAGTAAAAGAAACACTCAATAACTCATTACTGGTTACTACGGCATACACCATCGCTGTTTGTATTCTGTTGTACTTCGTTCAAGGTTATGTCATTCAAGGCTTTAGCTTACAAGGTGATGCAGCAATCATTGTGGCGGCTTTCTGTACCTATGTGGCGTTAACCTTCACCTTTAACGGTGCACTATTTGTTGCCAACACGTCTTTCAACAACCTAGGTAAACCGCTTTACTCGACAGCATTGAATTTGGGTAAAGCGACGTTAGGTACTCTGCCGTTCGTATATCTAGGTTCGCAATGGTATGGCGCTTTGGGTGTTCTCTATGGTCAAGCTTTGGGTAATGTTTTGTTCGGAATTTTAGGTATCTTGGTGCTTCGACATCATATCGCTGAACTGATGCAAGGATCTCAAGTTGATCCAGTGGAAGATGATGTGTCGATTGTCAGCTTGAACACTCAGCCATTCTGTTCACACGATGCGGTTCTTATTGATGATGTATCCGCTAACCGTGAAGAGTGTGCGGAGCTTAAATCTCAGTAAGCCATCGGCGCTGGCATAATATTTTTGTTTTCTTGAAAACTTCTTCTTGACCTTGGAGTAGCCTCCAAGGTTTATACTTTTGATGAACTTAAGGTTCTGTTGCTCGTAAGTTAGCAACAACCTCAAGGCTTTTGAGTATTAAGGAGATACATTATGTGCGCAAAACATGCAGCGTGCCGCTCAGCAAAAGTGGACGTTCAACCTCAAGCGGCAGGAGCAAGTTGCTCTAGCCCTAAAATTTCAAGCATCACAGCAGCAGGTACTTCATCTGGTTGTTGTAGCTCTTCTGCTGCTTCGTCATCGTCTGGAGATGATTGTTGTAGTTCGTCGGATAGTGGAGAAGAAGACAGTCAGTCCTCAACTTTATCTCTCGATGCCAAATTTTCGAAAAGTTGGCTGGTTGCCGGAATGGACTGCCCAGCTTGTGCAAGAAAAATAGAAAACGCGATCAGCAATATTGACGGTGTTATTCAAGCGAAGGTTCTCTTTGCTACCGAAAAGCTGGTTGTGAAATTCGATAATGAAAGCCTTGCTGACACCATTGAACAGGTCTCTATCAAAACGGGTTTCCCTCTTACGGAAGTCGGTTCAAAGAAAGAAAAACAACAACCTGAGACTTTTTGGCAAGCTTATATCCAACCTAATTTACAGATTATCGCGATTGCAGCGGCAATGCTGTTTGCGGCGCTTGTAAAAATCACCTCACCTCAATTAAGTGAAGGCTTGTTTACGGTAACTTGTCTGCTTGGTTTATATCCGGTGGCGAAGAAAGCGGTTCAGCTGGCGCGTTCAGGTACACCGTTTGCTATTGAAACCTTAATGAGTGTTGCCGCGCTGGGTGCTTTGTACCTTGGCGAAACTGCGGAAGCAGCGATGGTTCTATTGTTGTTCTTGATTGGTGAGCGCTTAGAAGCGTTTGCTTCATCAAGAGCAAGAAGTGGCGTTCAAGCGCTAATGGCATTGGTACCAGAAAACTCGACTAAGATCATCAACGGCGAGCGTGTAGAAGTAGCAGTCAGTGAACTGGTTCCAGGTGATGTGATTGAAGTGGCCGCGGGCTCTCGTTTACCTGCTGACGGCCAATTGATTACAGACGCGGCAAGCTTTGATGAAAGTGCGTTAACCGGTGAATCTGTTCCTGTTGAACACATCGAAGGCAATAGCATCATGGCTGGCGCTGTGGTGGTCGATAAAGTGGTTCGTATCACCATCACTTCAAAACAGGGTGAGAACGCGATCGATCGCATTCTTCATCTGATTGAAGAAGCAGAGTCTCGTAAAGCACCACTAGAGCGATTCCTCGATAAGTTCAGCCGTTGGTACACACCGTTAATGATGGTAGTGGCTCTGTTGGTCATCATCACACCACCATTGTTGTTTGTGCAGCCATGGGAAACATGGGTTTACCGTGGCCTAGCGCTATTGTTGATTGCTTGTCCGTGTGCCTTGGTTATCTCGACTCCTGCAGCGATTACCTCTGGCTTAGCAGCAGCAGCGAAACGTGGTGCGCTCATTAAAGGCGGCGCAGCGCTAGAGCAGCTTGGTAAAATCCAAACCATCGCCTTCGATAAGACAGGCACACTGACCGAAGGTAAGCCTCAGGTTACGGATATTCAACCTCTATCGGGGTGGCAACAAGACGCGATGCTGCGTGTGGTTGGGGCGATTGAAGTTGGCTCTACTCACCCGTTGGCGCAGTCACTTGTCGCTAAAGTAAAAGACCTGAATATTGAGATTCCTGAATCACACAACAAGAAAGCGTTGATTGGTAGTGGTGTTGAAGGGGATGTTGATGGTGTTAAGTATCAGGTTCTGTCACCGTCTAAAGTCACGTTCGAACTTGGTGCCGATGTGGTTTCTCAGGTAGAAGCATTAGAAGGTGAGGGCAAGACGGTTGTGGTTGCTCTTGAGGTTAAAGATCAAGAAGAATCAACAGAGCAAGCTACGACGGTGATTGGTCTGATTGCTTGGCAAGATACGTTACGCAGTGACGCTAAGCTTGCGATTGAACGACTTAATGAATTAGGTATTCAATCTATCATGTTGACCGGCGATAATCCGCGCAGTGCAGCAGCGATCAGTAGCAAGATTGGTATGCAGTACAAGGCAAGCCTATTGCCAAGCGACAAGGTATCTTACGTTGAGGAGTTATCTCAACAGTCGCACGTGGCGATGGTCGGTGATGGCATTAATGATGCACCAGCAATGAAAACGGCGAATGTCGGCATCGCAATGGGTGGTGGTACGGATGTCGCTTTGGAAACGGCGGATTCAGCACTGACTCATAACCGTTTAACTGAGCTGCCAGCGATGATTGAACTGTCGCAAGCGACCATGAACAACATCCGTCAAAACGTAGCCCTTGCGCTTGGTTTGAAGGTCGTATTCTTGGTGACAAGCTTGTTAGGTATTACCGGTTTGTGGGTGGCAGTTTTAGCGGATAGTGGTGCAACTGCATTGGTGACATTGAACGCATTGCGTCTGCTTCGATTTAAATCTAAAGCGGACTAAATCGAGCTCACCGACATAGAGCATTCTTAATATAAAAGCGCCTTTAGCGGTAATACGTTAAAGGCGCTTTTTGTCTCATTAGTATGCAACATAGGCGTGCGGATTGCTTATTTTTGTGATGCCAATCGGTTTTTTGTGAAACTTGAATTATTGTTGCGATCATTCATGTGACATGTGTCACTTCATTTTGTAATGAGCTTGGTTAGAGTGTGTTCGTACCCCACGAATTTACTATGAGCTTAAATAAGGGTAAAAAGCCCAATAAGCCAAAAGGAGCGAACTATGTCTCAAGCTGTTTTCCACTTAGGTGTTACTGAAGCAGATCTTAACGGTGCTACTCTTGCGATCATCCCTGGTGATCCTGCTCGTGTGCAAAAAATTGCAGAAGAGATGGAGAACCCAGTATTCCTTGCTAGTCACCGTGAATACACGCTTTACCGCGCAGAGCTAGACGGCAAACCAGTTGTTGTATGTTCAACAGGTATTGGTGGTCCATCGACTTCTATCGCAGTTGAAGAGCTTGCTCAACTTGGTGTTCGCACTTTCCTACGTGTTGGTACGACTGGTGCTATCCAACCTCACGTAAACGTGGGTGACATGATTGTTTCTACAGGTTCTGTTCGTCTAGACGGCGCTAGCCTACACTTTGCTCCTATGGAGTTCCCAGCAGTGGCTGACTTTGAAGTTGCAACAGCAATGAAAGCGGCAGTTGATGAATCAGGTGCAACAGTTCACATGGGCGTAACGGCATCAAGCGATACGTTCTACCCAGGTCAAGAGCGTTACGACACGTTCTCTGGTCGCGTTGTTAAGCGCTTCCAAGGCTCTATGCAAGAATGGCAAGACATGGGCGTTCTAAACTTCGAGATGGAATCTGCAACACTGCTAACTATGTGTGCAAGTTCTGGTCTGAAAGCAGGTTGTGTTGCTGGTGTAATCATCAACCGTACTCAAAAAGAGACGCCTGATCACGACACTCTAAAAGTAACAGAAGCACGTTCAATCAAAGTGGTTGTAGAAGCCGCTCGTAAAATGCTTTAAGTCTTAAAGTGCTCTGAGTTTTAGAGAGCATTAAGTCTTCAAGTGACATTAAATTTTGAAAATGGCCGCATCGTATGATGCGGCCATTTTTTTGTGCCGTCTGAAAGTAATCAATAGAGAAAACAGACAACAAAAAAGGCGAGTGACTTAATCGTCATTCGCCTTTTTAACAATCTGCTTAAGAGCATTGAGCTCTCATGAGCTTATTGGTTTTTAGTACTCTAGATCTTCACTGCCACCCGCAGCTGTAAACCATGCCGTTAGGTGTGTTTTAAGATCTTTCAATTCGTCAGGGCCAATCAATGCAAGGCCAAGATCTTCAGCTCGTGTGATGTCGTTATGGCGAAGAGGGCGGAAGCTCACTAACATTGCACGTGCTTGTAGGCCACCTAGCAGGTCTCTAAGCGATTCCAGTTTGTACAAGGTGTCATCACCATCATCACGCATGCCTTTGGTCTTACATTCGATGATGTGCAGCTTATTGTTCACCACAGAGGCAACATCAAGCTCGTTACGAACCTCACGTTCACCCAGTTGACGGTATACCTGAACATTCAAAGAACGGTCTTGAATGGTCGGCATGTCATCTTGGATCTGCTTAACTGTGCTGTGAACCAATGTTTCAAGCCATTCACCGTTTGAGAAGCGGCGCGCGTCTTCGTTGGCAAAGGTCAAAATACCATTGTCGTAAGTCGCAATTTTAGCTTCAACCAAATCGCTCAACAGCATGTTGAGCTCGCGATAGCCTTGTTGCTTCTCAGATAGGCCTACATCAAGTTTTTGTTCTTTACGGCAGGTCGTTGCTAGGTAGTTCAATGTCGCAAGGCCAGGGCCTAGTTCGAGTGCGTTACTTGCCCAACGTTCACCCAGTTCATAAAGTTTCTGATCCAGTTGCGGAGACAGCTGAACATCGCTGAATTCACCGCGAGCACCGAACACAGTTAGGTAGTCGTCGATAGTGATGCGGTCTTGAACTTGTGCGTCTTCTTTACCATTAGGGTACAACCAGCAAAGCTTGTCGCTATTTGGTTCAACCACGAAGATTGGCCAGTGGTAAGTACGGAATACTTCGTACACAGAAAGTAGGCGGTGACGGAGGCCACAACTTGCGTTGAGCTTCACTTCTTGACCGCGTGCTTTGAGGTCTTCGGCAAGGGTTTGGATAGATTCTTTAATGACAGATGTATTTACGATGGTCGGAATTTCGAAAAACTCACTCGTAATGTCGCGCTTGTGCAAAACGCTGTCTAAACGTTTGTACATACTGACTTGATTTTTGTCACCGATAAACACGATGTGAGTGCTGACCGTTCGGTTATCAAGTAATGGGGTGAGCAAGCGAATGGGGTCTTGATCGATAATGCCAACATGAACAGCCATATAAATTCCTTAATAGCGGCTCGCTCATAAAGGTGAAAGAAAAAACGGGAAGCAGCAAGCCTTAATAATCATATAATGACAAAGCTCATAAAAAACAAGGGCAACCCTTGATAAAAGTTGCCCTAGCTCAATTAGTCACCACTATTGGGTAAGAAGTCTCAACAATCTCACTAAATATCTATCGATTCTTCATTTATCTATAGTTTGAATTGATGTACTAAATCACCTTGCTGATTCGCCAAAATTGTTAGGTTTTGGCTTGCCTCCGCAATTGAAGACATCGCTTGGTAACTCTTATCTGCGATGTGGTTGATGTCTTCGATGTTGCGTGCAATATCACCAGACGTTTCACTCTGCTCAGCGGCTGCTTGAGAGATGTGTGTACTCATGTGGCTGATCTCTAGAATCAAGGCTTGGATCTCTTCCATCGCACTGTTTGCACTTGAAGCTTGTTGAACCGACATGTCCATATCGCTCATACAGCTTTCAATTACGTTACTTGCAGTTTTCGAGCTTGATTGCAGATTGCTGATCATAGTCTCGATTTCAGAGGTTGATTGAGTGGTCTTCTGTGCTAGCACTCGTACTTCATCGGCAACGACTGCAAAACCACGACCTTGTTCACCTGCACGCGCTGCTTCGATTGCCGCATTAAGTGCAAGTAGGTTGGTCTGTTCAGCAATACCACGAATAACGTCAAGGATTGAACCAATCTGGCTACTCATCTGTTGTAGCTCGCCTACAGCGCCCACTGATTCAGTAAGGCGAACTTCAAGCTGATTAATGGTGCTGATGTTGGTGTTCATGATCTGACGACCAGACTCAGAAGCCGATTCTACTTGTTGAACCATGGTGAGTGAGCTTTGCGCGCTGTTTGCCACTTCTTGTACAGAATGAGACATCTCTGTCATTGCGGTCGCAACAGTCGCGGTTTGCTCACGTTGGCTGTTCAATTGAGCCTGCGTTTCAGATGACGTCTTCTGGTTGACGCTTGCAGTCTTAGTTAAGTCATCTGAAGCATCATTCAACTTCACAAGGATATTGTGCAGGTTGTCAGCCAAGGTGTTGATGTGACGGCTCACGCGGCTGAATTCGTTGTCGTAGCGAATATCGATACGCTGAGTCATATCACCTTCAGTTAGACCTTCTAATGTACCGAGGATGCGAGTTAATGGCTCTCGTACGCTGTGTGCAATGTGGTAACCAATCGCAGCAGCGAACACAGTCACAACAATGCCAATGGCAATCGCGTTGAATAGGCCTTTGTCGTAGATGCTGCTTGCGTCAGCGAGTGATGAGTTAAGTTGCTCTTCAGCGGTCACGTTGAATGAGTCCAAAACAGCCATCGCTTGGTCAACTTCTAGAGCTAGGTTAGCGATGTTCACGTACAACGCTTGTTTGGCTTGTAGGTAGTTGTTGTGTTTGTCTAGTACGCCACCTTTCTGACCAACGTCTTTGGTGAACTTCTGAACCGACTCATCGAAGACATTTTTAAGTGCTGGTAGTTGTGTTGATAGACCTCGATAAGCGTAGTTAAGATGAGTAACGGCCTTTTTGTTTTGGTTAAGGGCTTTTTGAACGAAGGCAACATCAGAGCTAGCAAGTGCATCAGAGGTAATAACTTCTGCGTCTTGCAGTTTGATGAAGTAGCTCTTTGCCATCACTTTTACAGAGATGCTTTTTTGGTCGGCAACGTACTCTTTCATACCAACGGTTAATTCTGAATGTAAGCGTTGGAAGTCACGAGACGCTTTTTGTACTTGTTCTTGTGCTTCGAACATCGCGACGTAGTTGTTCATCGCTTCGTCAGCTTCGGCGAAGTAGCGTTCTTCCATTGCTCTTAATTGCGCGATACGTTCAACAAGTGAAGCATTGTTTTGGCTTGCCGCTTCTAAACTACCGAGAACTTCTGAAAACGAGTTTTGTGATGCAGCAAATTCTGTACGCATTGCAGACATGCGTTCAGCGTTTTGTGTGGTTAAGAAATCTTTGAATGACTTATCAGCAGAAAGCAATTGAACACTCGTTTGATTTGAAAGCGCGACAAGTGGTAATGAGGTTTCTGAGACACTCTCAAAATTGCTGTGTATCTGATTCATGCTGTTCATCATGATGGTTATCGTGACTGCGAACATGATGATGATCAGTGCGAAACCAGCGTACATACGCTTGATCACAGATCCCTTCATGGCTTTCTCCCTAAATAAAAATGCAGACCTAATGTCAGGTCAAAGTAAAACTAACAAAATTATCAGCATTCTATTGAGCTCGGCTTACGCATTTTATGACGCACACGTCAAAAATAGCGCTCAGTTATAACCAACATGCCATTCTTGAGAGCTAAGGCTCGTTTTCTTTGATTTGAACGGTGTTTTTTATTATGCTTTAAAGCAGATTTATTGTGGTTTGATGCGGCATAGCGCATACTCAAAGCATTAAAAAATAAATGTTTTATCGGAGAGAAACATGGCTGAAGAAACCATTTTTACTAAGATCATCAACAAAGAAATCCCAGCAGATCTACTATACCAAGACGATTTAGTAACCGCATTTCGCGATATTAACCCTCGCGCGCCAAGCCATATCCTAATCATCCCAAACAAGCTGATTCCGACAACTAACGATGTTGAAGTCCAAGATGAAGCGATGATGGGGCGCATGTTTACTGTTGCTCGCAAGTTAGCAAAAGAAGAGGGCATTGCAGAAGATGGCTATCGTCTTATCGTGAACTGTAACTCTCACGGTGGCCAAGAGGTTTATCATATTCACATGCACTTGGTTGGCGGCCGTCCACTTGGCCCCCTATTAATGAGCTAATAAAAAGTTAATGAGCTAATGAAAAGCTAACGAGTTAATGAGCTAGTTTAAACGCGCTCATTAGTGGGTTAACACAAGTAGTTAGTTGGAAAATTTGTAGTTTGTATGCCAACTTTAAGTTCTATCTGTTGTCTGAACATCGGCATCGCCTAGGCAGAGGCTAAATCAGTAGGGTTTCAACTGGCTTGAGATCCTTTTTACAACGCGTTTCGTTTTGATAATGAGACCATTAAAGGTCAGCAGACCCTAATAAAGTAGGCATTTTAAACATGCACGGAGACGATAAGTGAAGCAACAGTTTAGATTCGCTTCCATTGCCCTGTTATCGGCGTTGACCGTAGGTTGTGCGAGTATGTCTGCAGGAAGCCTGTTCAGTCATTACAGCGCACAAAACAAAGCGATCTACCAAGCCGTTAAATCTGGAGATTATTCAGAGGCTCAGCAAGAGCTACCAGATTACGCGGCAGGCGACATCCTTGATAACTTTGAAAGAGGCAGAATTAATCTGCTGGATCAAAAATACCCTGAGAGTAAGGCTTCGTTTGAAGTGGCTGATCAGGCGGTTACTGAGCAGCAACGCAAAGCCGTGATCTCAATCTCAGACAGTGCAACCAGTGTGGGTGCGTTGGCTGTGAATGACAATATTACCGAGTATGTGCCAGCCGATTACGAGTTGGGCTTTCTTCATCTGTATCTCGGTTTAAATTACCTCAAGAAAAACGATTTAGAAGGTGCGGTGATCGAAATGCGTCGCGCCAACCAAGTTCAAGAACAAGCGAAGAAGCAACGCGAGGCTGAGTTAGACAAAGCAGCCAGCGATGCGAAGAAGCAAGGCTTGTCTGCCAATGTGGGTAGCATCCTTGCCAATTACCCCAATGCGGGTAAGAAACTGCAGTCAGTACAGAATGCGTATCTGATGTTCTTGTCTGGTCTGCTTTATGAAGCGTCAAATGATTTAAACAGCGCCTACGTTGACTATCGTCGTGCTTTGGCTGTGATGCCAGATAACCAAGAAATCATCGATAGAACCATGGCAACAGCCGCTCGTTTAGGGATGCGACAAGATTTAGCAACATTAGAAAAACGCTATAAGCAATCTTCTAAACTTAGTGCAGGTGAAGGGCGAGTGATTGTTCTTCAAGAGCAGAGCGCTGTGCAAGCTATGGACAGTTGGCGACTGGATTTGCCTGTTTATGACAGTCGCGATCAGGGGGCAATATACTCTCTTGCGCTGCCATATTACCCAAGTCAAAACGTAGAGCGTTTTTCTGCCTTGCGAATCAGCGGACAGCCGCTACAAGAACATTTGATCACTGATGTAAACGCGATGGCGCAGAACGATCTATCTGAACGTATGACAAGCATTGTTATTCGCCAAGCGTTACGTGTCGTCGCGAAAGATCGCATTCGTAAAGAAGCAACCAAAGGCGATGATGTCGGTAATATTCTGTTCAACGTGTGGAACACACTGACAGAGCAACCAGACACTCGCAGTTGGCAATCATTACCTGCAGAGATTAAAAGCAGCACGTTTGTAGCAAATAGCGGTCAATATACGTTGGAAGCGGGCGCTAAAACGTACGACTTTGATATTCGAGAAGGGCAGACCACCTTGGTGTGGATTTCTCGACAAGGAAACAACGCAACAATGTGGCATAAACAGCTAGGGAGGCTGTAATGAAAAAGTGGTTAGTGAGCTTAGCAGCGGTTATGGCTCTGGCTGGTTGTGCTGATAATACAGCTGGCGTAAGGGTCGATAGTCTGACTCAGAACGTTTTCTTTGGTGACAAGGTATTGGGCAGCCGCTTACAGGTTGAAGATATTCGCACCGATCTAGTCGACGGTCATACGCGAGGAATCGTTCGTTTAAACAGTAACTATAAAGGCGATCAACATATCCTTTATCGTTTTTACTGGTACGACGATGCCGGGCTTGAGGTCAACCTCAAACAAGGCCCTTGGAAGCAAGCGATTGTTCGTGGTTTTGAAAGTATTTCGTTGTCGGAAGTGTCGGTAAACCCGAAAGCGACTCAGTTCAGAGTCCAGTTCCGAGAGCAGTAAGTTAGATTAAACGGGTCTCATGATTCGTAAATACAAGAATTTAAGAGTGTGGGTAACCCCGCTCAGTGATAAGTTGAGGAAACAAAATGAAAAAGAGTGTCATTGCGCTATTAGGTTTAGCGGTTATTTTAGGCGGTTGTTCAAACAAGGTAAGCTACGGTGATGCACAAGCAGTAGAAACCACGACAATCGATTTCGGTTCAACTGACCTTCAAACGATTGCGGGTGAAATGGTCGATAGCATGATGGCGTCTGGTTCTGTGTCTTACATTACTCGTGAACAGCGTCCAATCGTGTTTGTAGAGCGAATCAAGAACAAAACAAGTGAGCACATCGATACTGAGTCAATCACTGACACTATCAGTACTAAGATGCTGAACTCCGGTAAGTTCCGTTTCGTTGATATGGACCGTGTAGAGTCTGTTCGTGACCAATTGAACTTCCAAAACAACGATGAGCTTGTAAACCAAAGTTCAGCGATTCAATTTGGTAAAATGGTTGGTGCTCAGTACATGCTGTACGGCAACCTATCAAGCATCGTTAAGAAAGCGGGTAGCGATGAAGACGTATACTACAAAATGACGATGCGTCTAATGGATCTTGAGTCTGGCTTGATTGAATGGGCTGACGAGACTGAAATCCGTAAGCAACAATCTAAGAGTCTACTAGGCCTTTAATTTCGCTTACTTGCCAACTATACGCGGCCAGTTTTGACAGCGTATAGCTTGGTCACACGCCAATGCAGTGCATGATGCGCTGTTTATGAAGAGACACTGGCTTTTGGTCAGTGTCTTTTTTGTAGGGAATGAAGGCGTTTATAGGGCAGTTAAGACGTTTATAGGGAGTAAATATGGCAATTTTTTCTTGGTCTGAGGCTAAGCTTCTTGATACCAGTTTGAGTTCGCTTGACGGTTACTTTTCTGAGCCTCCAGTTAGAGCTCAGACATTAACCGGCGGTTTGACCAATCGATGTTGGAAGTTGGTTGATGCCGATGGTACTGCGTATGTTTGGCGGCCAACCACACCTATCACCAAAGCGTTCTTCATCTCTCGTCATGAAGAGTACCAAGTGCTGTCTGCCATTGAGCGACTCGGTATCGGACCAAGCCCAATGGTAGTGAATGAGCAGGGGTTACTGGTTGAGTGGATTGCGGGTGAGACACTTTACGAAGATCTAGAACTCGATGACCTTTTGAAAACGCTGATCTCTGTTCATCTGGTTAATACTGCGCGATTACCACTGCAACCATTCAGTTTCACGGCGCGAGTCGACCATTACTGGCTGCAGCTTGATGCGATTCATAAGACCGAAGCCTGCACGCAGATTTATCAAGAGTGGCGCGTGGCTCCGAGTATTACCAATGTTGACCTGTCTTTGTGCCATTTTGACTTAGGTGGTTATAACCTAGTGAGAAACAGTGACGGCATTAAGATTATTGATTGGGAATACGCTGCGCTCGCAGACCCTAGGCTCGATTTAACATTAACCATTGCGGTTGCTGGCGTGCCAGTCACAGAAGCGGTTGAGAAGTACTGCCAGCTGCGAGGCATCCATGATGTTCAGCCGTGGCTTGACGGTGTTGAAGCATGGTTACCAAGAAGCCAAATGATGGCGATGCTGTGGTATTTACTTGCTCATCAGCTTTGGGGCGATGAAAGTTATCTGCGTGAAGCGGAGGCTCTGAGTCACACTTTATGTAGCTAGGATCACGTTTAGGAAGTGAAAAATATAATTTCTCAGCTGTTACCTTTAAAACCTTGTTTTTCGTGTTAGATTGATCAAAACGTACCAATATTCAACGGGGGAGGTACAATGATTATCTATCTACATGGCTTCGACTCAACAAGCCCGGGCAATCACGAAAAAATACTGCAGTTGCAATTCATTGATGATGACGTTCGTTTCATCAACTACAGTACTTTGCATCCAAAACACGATATGCAGCATCTGCTAAAAGAAGTGCATAAGGTGATAGAGCAATCCGATGATCCGCACCCCATTATTTGTGGTGTAGGTTTAGGTGGTTTTTGGTCTGAGCGTATTGGCTTCTTATGTGGGATTAAGCAGGTGGTGTTCAACCCTAATCTGCACCCTGAGAACAACATGGTAGGTCGAATTGACCGTCCAGAAGAGTACGAAGACATCGCAACTAAATGTGTTGCTCAGTACCGCATGAAAAACAAAGGACGCTGTTTAGTAGTGTTGTCTCGTGAAGACGAAATTCACGACAATACCAAAACAGCTGCCGCGCTAGAAGATTACTACGATGTAATCTGGGATGATAAAGAGAGTCATAAATTCAAAAAGATCTCTCAACATCTTCAAGCAATGAAAGCGTTCAAAAACGCTTAATCAATCCAGATGTTTTATAAAAGCAGTGCTCAATGAGTGCTGCTTTTTCACATCTGAATCTTAGAGATTGGTATTGATAAAGTAGTTGTATATGTTTTATCGGTCGGTTTGTGCATTTATAGATCAGTTTGCGCAAACGTTAACTAATTAGTCGCGAATCCTCATTGAGGGTAAGGATTTTTTTGTTGCGGTCATCTTTTTGCTATATATAATGTTCCCAAGCAAAATATTTTGACAAATATCAAAAAAAATTGAGAGCGAGTGAAAAAACTTGCCCATAATTTGTGTTCTGCCTCTCAGGTAGTCACTTTTTTATCCATGTGAGCAAAACAACAAACCAATATTTGTTGTTTGTAACCCCTCTAACTACTCGGTGAGCTGTCGTTATTCTTTTTCGCGGTAATCCAATTTGTAACAGCCTTCACATTCAAGGCCGAGTAGATACATAGAATTTATCGGTTGGAGTAATCGAGCCGAACCCCATTTATTCATTTTGTAGAGGATTGTCATTGTGACAAAAATTATCGTAGTAGGCGGTGGTGCTGGTGGTTTAGAACTAGCAACTAAGCTAGGCCGCACTTTAGGTCGTAAGAAACGTGCCCAGATCACTCTGGTAGACCGTAAAGCAAGCCACCTATGGAAACCATTACTTCATGAAGTAGCAACGGGCTCACTGGATGAAGGTGTTGATGCATTAAGCTACCGTGCGCACGCAAAAAACCATTACTTCGATTTCCAAATGGGCAGCCTGAACGACATCGATCGTGAGCGTAAAGTGATTGCACTAAGCGAACTTACAGACGAGCACGGTGAACTGCTGATGCCAAGCCGTGAACTTGAATACGATATTCTTGTGATGGCGCTAGGTTCTACGTCAAACGACTTCAACACTCCAGGCGTTCGTGACAACTGTATTTTCCTTGATAGTCCAGAGCAAGCACACCGTTTCCGTACAGAAATGAACAACCAGTTCTTAAAGCTTCACGCTAAGAACGGTCAAGGCACGGTAGACATCGCGATTGTTGGTGCTGGTGCAACAGGTGTAGAGCTTTCTGCAGAGCTACACAATGCAGTTAAAGAGCTTCGTACTTACGGCTTCGGCGACCTAGATTCAAGCAAGCTGAACGTAAACCTAGTTGAAGCGGGTGAGCGTATTCTTCCAGCGCTACCTCCTCGTATTTCAAGTGCAGCACACTCTGAGCTAACCAAGCTTGGTGTGAACGTTCGTACGAATACGATGGTGACTCAGGCGGATTCTGACGGCTTAACAACTAAAGATGGCGACAAGATCCCAGCTCAAATCATGGTATGGGCAGCAGGTATCAAAGCACCGGATTTCATGAAAGATATCGGTGGTCTTGAGACCAACCGTATCAACCAGTTGGTTGTGAAGAACACGCTGCAAACAACTTTGGATGACAACATCTTTGCTATCGGTGACTTGGCGCAATGTACACAAGCAGATGGTTCATTCGTTCCGCCACGTGCACAAGCGGCTCACCAAATGGCAAGCTGTGCATTCAGTAACATCATTGCTAAGTTGAACGGTCGTGACCTGAAAGACTACATCTACAAAGACAAAGGCTCACTAGTTTCACTAAGCCGTTTCTCTACGGTAGGTAGCTTGATGGGTAACCTGACAAAAGGTTCGATGATGGTTGAAGGTCGTATTGCTCGTGTGGTTTACATCTCTTTGTACCGCATGCACCAGATGGCGCTTCACGGCTTAATCAAAACATCACTGATGATGCTGGTTGGTCGTATTAACCGTGTACTTCGTCCAAACCTAAAGCTTCACTAATCAGGTAAGCCTTTAAGGTCATTACGCTGATAATAAAAAAGAGCTCTTCGGAGCTCTTTTTTGATCGTGTC
Source organism: Vibrio sp. 10N.261.52.C2 (assembly GCF_041471425.1). NCBI lineage: Bacteria > Pseudomonadati > Pseudomonadota > Gammaproteobacteria > Vibrionales > Vibrionaceae > Vibrio > Vibrio sp. 10N.261.52.C2. Next base: position 47,477 of record NZ_JBFROH010000070.1, read on the forward strand.
GATTATGTACTATCGCAGGTGTGGAACTCATTTATGCTGTTAAGACGTTGGAGGCAGCACAGAATAAACCACGCCATCTTTGGGCTTACCGTTAAACAGAAATCGATTCTTGGCAATGGTTTCTCGCTCAGCGCCACACTTCTCTATCAACTTTTGGCTGGGTAGGTTCTCGGTATCGCAGACAATCTCCAAACGCGTTAACTTGAGTTGCGCGAAGCAAAATTCAAATAGGGCGAGCATTGCTTCTTTGGCGATCCCTCTCCTTTGAAAGTCATCACCGACCCAATAACCTAAACTCGCCATATTAAAGGTGTGGTAAAGTTCATTAATGGCAACCATACCGACTAACTTATCGCTTTTTCGTTCAAAGATGCCAAAGCCAAACGCATCGGCTTTGACCCAGTTTAAGCGAGTCGCCAGAATAAATTTCTCGGCTTCGACGATAGAAAACTCGCTATGACACCAGTCGACCCATGGCAACAAGCTAGGGGAGGACTTAACCAGCTGAGAAAATTCTTGAGCATCTGAGGCCTCAATGATTTTAAGGCTAAGATTTTGTGTATTGATCTGAAATTCAGGGCTCATAGGACGTACCAAGTAACGTGTAAGTACTGAACAAAGAGAGTCAGTACAGAATAAAGATAGATAGCACTTAATAAAACGCCCTCACTAGGAGGGCGGATTGAATTATTTGTATAATTATAGCCGAATCGGCAAGTAACTTACTGCGCTACACGTCTAACTTGAATCACCATTCCAAGAAGTGGGTGGTCAAGGTAATGAGTTTCTGTACTACGCATACGACGTTTTTGGTCCATGCGGTAGCTCTTAAGGAACTCTTGGACTTCAACCGTCGGAGAAATTTCAGTTAGGTTGCCCACTTGGACGTTGCTTTCTGCGCCACTTACTGGTGAATCTAGCTCAATTTGTTGCTCTTGTAGAGTCACTTCACGAACGCTTGGCGCTTTTAAGTCCAAGGTCGTTTCAGCGTATAGGTAGTGCTGAACGTAGATTTGCAGCTTGCCGTCTAATTCGTAGAGTGGCTTATCAATGGTTTCTTCTTGGAACCCATCAGCGCTGCCTGCAGTGATTGCGCCTTTTTCAGAGCCATCAGCATTAAACTGTTTAGAGAAATCTTTACCTGCTTGAATATGGAAAACAGGTGCAGAGCTCTTACCTTGGTCGCCTTGACGCCAAGCGGTATGCATCAGAACTTCAAAGCCAGCGTGTTTACGTAGCTTGTCTTTCTGAGGCGTTAACTTGTATTCCGAGTAAGGTAGCATTTGAACGCCTTTCTTTGCTCGGTATTGGGTATCTTGAAATGAACCAACGCGTTCAAGTGAAATCTTAGGCTGTGTATTTGGCCAAGATTCGTTCACCTTCTCTGCATCAACAGCGCGCTTAAAAATGATCACTTCTATATCAAATTGTCTCTGCGCCAAACTTGGCAGTGAGACGAACAATAGTAGCAGTGGGATCAGTCTTTTCATTTTTACTCCGTCTTCCAGCCGAACTACCGGCTGGATAATTTATATGTGCAAGTGGATTGGGTCTTATGCTGAAGGCAGCAAGTTTTGTCTGAATTCGCCCAATAAATCACTAACAAATTGAATTCGTTTCCGTCTGTCGACCAATGGTATCGTAAACTTGAACTTTGTTGGTCCTTCCATTGAAAACTTTTGCGGTTGAGATTGCAACAGTTTAACAAGGTAGGCCGGGTTTATGTCAGCATCCGGGTAGAATTCTAAGAATCCACCCTTATCGTGGGCTTCAATTTTCTTCGCTTTGATAGACGCTGCGGCTAATTTTAGCTCAGAAACTGACAACAAGCTTTTGGTTGCATCAGGTAGAAGGCCGAAGCGATCAATCAGCTCGACTTTCAACTCTGCCAATTCATCGGTGTCACTCACACTCGCTATACGTTTGTACGTTGATAAACGCGTGTTGATGTCTGGGATGTAGTCATCTGGTAATAGTGCAGGCAGGCGCATCTCAATTTCAGTTTGTTCACGCAGTAGGTCATCAAGCGATGGCTCTCGGCCTTCTTTCAATGCTTCAACCGCTTGTTCAAGCATCTCCATGTACAAGGTGAAACCAACCGACTGGATTTGACCACTCTGTTCATCACCCAACAACTCACCTGCACCACGAATCTCTAAATCGTGAGTTGCTAAGGTAAAGCCCGCGCCCAAGTCTTCGAGTGAAGCTATCGCATCCAATCGCTTGATCGCATCTTTGGTCATTGCTTTAGGGTGTGGCGTTAACAAGTAAGCATAAGCTTGGTGGTGCGAACGACCTACACGACCACGTAATTGGTGCAGCTGTGCTAAACCAAGGTTATCGGCTCTATCCATCAAGATGGTATTTGCCGTTGGTACATCGATACCGGTTTCAATGATGGTTGTACAAACCAGTAAGTTGAAGCGCTGGTGGTAGAAGTCATTCATGATGCGTTCCAGTTCGCGCTCACGCATCTGGCCATGAGCCACGGTAACACGCGCTTCTGGAATCAACTTCTGTAGTGACTCTGCTGTTTTCTCAATCGTGTCGACTTGGTTGTGCAGGAAGTAAACCTGACCACCACGCATGATTTCACGAAGTACTGCTTCTCTTACGATGGCATCATCACTCTCGCGAACGAAGGTTTTAATTGCCAAGCGTCGTGCGGGTGGTGTAGCGATGATCGAAAGGTCACGCATACCACTCATTGCCATGTTCAGCGTTCGCGGAATAGGCGTTGCAGTAAGCGTTAGAATATCGACATCCGCACGCATCGCTTTCACTTTCTCTTTCTGACGCACACCAAATCGGTGTTCTTCATCGACAACCAGCAAGCCAAGGTCTTTAAACTTAATATCACTCGAAAGCAGCTTGTGAGTCCCGACTAGGATATCCACTTTACCGTCGGCGACATCTTGCATGATTAGTTTTTGCTCTTTAGCTGATTTGAATCGGGATAGAACCTCAACACGAATCGGCAAGTTGGCGAAACGGTCACGGAAGTTTTCGAAGTGTTGCTGAGCAAGTAGAGTAGTAGGAACTAAAACCGCTACTTGTTTGCTGTTGTCGGTACAAACGAATGCTGCACGCATCGCGACTTCGGTTTTACCAAAGCCAACATCACCACACACCAAACGGTCCATGGCTTTGGCTTGGCACATATCAGACATAACAGCATTGATGGCCATCGCTTGGTCATCGGTTTCTTCAAACGGGAAGCCAGATTTGAAAGTCGCGTATTGGCCGCGGTCGAGTACAAACTTGTAGCCAGGTTTAAGCTCACGCTTGGCGTAAACATCCAGCAGCTCTGCAGCAACGTCACGTACTTTTTCAGCGGCACGCTTACGCGCTTTTTGCCACGCCTCACCACCTAGTTTGTGTAGCGGTGCAGACTCTTCGGCGCCACCAGAGTAACGTCCAATAAGGTTCAAAGACGCAACGGGCACGTACAGCTTGGCATCGTTTTGGTACTCAAGTGTCACGTATTCGGTTTTCATGCCACCGGCTTCGAGTGTCTGCAAGCCGATGTAGCGACCAATACCGTGGTCAATGTGCACTACAGGTTGACCTGGTTTAAGTTCGGCTAAGTGACGAATGACAGTGTCGCTGTTAACACTTTTTTTGTCTTTCTTACGGCGCTGAACAACGCGATCACCCAACAGGTCGCTTTCACAGATAAGGGCGATGTTTTGCTCTTCATGGATAAAACCGTGTTCAGCAGAGCCAAGGATGAGGCTGAACTTGTCTTTGCCTTTAATTGAGGCATCGAGGTTTTCAACTTCGCTTGGTCGTACTTTAATACCACGAAGCAGTTCACTCAGCGCTTCACGACGACCTTCTGATTCAACCGAAAAGACCACTTTTCCTTCGAAGGCTTCAGTGAACTTTCTTAGGTTTGCGAGTGGTTCTTTATTCTGATGCTGAACACTGAGATCAGGAAGAGACACAACCGGAAGGTTGGTACGTCCAGCTTTCTCTTCAATTGAATCTAAGCTCAGATTGACTTGTGGCTTCTGTTTGAAGTGTGCGAACAGCTCGTCTTTCTTCAACCACAGTTGTTCAGGCGTGAGAAGTGGCCGTAATGGGTCAACACCGCGCTGTTCGTATCGGTGAGCGACATCAGTAAGGAACGAATCAACCGCGGTTTCTACGTCACCCAGAACCAAGAGTTGCGCTTCATCGGCAACATAGTCAAACAGTGTTTCTGTGTGATCGAAGAATAGAGGCTGCCAGTACTCAATACCCGCAGGCCATGTGCCTTTAGATACCTGCATGTAAACTGACTCTGGTTCACGGCGGGCATCAAACTGTTGGCGCCAGCGAATACGGAAGTCTTCAATCGCCGTTTCCGAGGTTGGGAATTCGTGCGCTGGTAACAGGCGGATCTCAGAGATGTCTTCAATAGAACGCTGGTTTTCAGGATCGAAAGTACGAATAGTGTCGATTTCGTCATCGAAAAAATCGATTCGATACGGGTCTTTACTGCCCATTGGGAACAGATCGAGAATAGAGCCACGGCTTGCGTATTCACCGGGGCCAAACACTTGGTCAACGTAACGATAGCCTGACTTTTCAAGCTGTAGACGCAGTTTCTCTAAAGAGTAGAGATCGCCCGTTTTCACCATTAACGTGTGTTGTAGCAAAAAGTCACGCGGTGACTGGCGTTGCAATAACGTGCTGATCGGAACGATCGTGATGCCATCTTTTAGTGTTGGCAGTGCGTAAAGGCGTGCGATACGATCTGAGATGATCTCTTGGTGCGGCGAGAAGCTATCGTATGGCAGCGTTTCCCAGTCAGGGAATAATGCGACTTCATGTGCCGTAAACTGTTCAATTTCAGATTGAAGCTTAAGCGCCACTTGTGGGTCGGGTACAGCCAAGACGGTATGGCTGTTGTGTTGCTCTGCGAGTTTGGCAATGGCAAGAGCGAGAGACGAACCGACTAGGTTACCGATGTGCTTTTTGTCACCGGCACCTTTAAGTTTAGGTAGTGTAAATATGGATTTTTTGGTCATGTTAATTTACTTGTTATCTCGGTCTAGAGAGCGTTGACGCAAGAGTTTCTGTTGTTGATAAAGTGCCGCTTTAATGAGCAGGTCTTGGTCGGTATCGCGAAGATGAGCGTATTTAAATTTGATTTCGAAACCTGAGTCTTTCGCCTCGCTAGCAAATACTTCTGCGTAGCAATAAATGGCTGCAGCTGGGTGCTCTAGAAAAAGTTTGGCTTTTACTAAGCGACCCGGTTCGATGTCTGCTTTTGAAAAGCAGGAAAACTGACTCGCACCAAATGAATAGGTGTGAGTGCGAAATTTCTCATCATCTTGCTGCGATAACATAAAGCTCAACAAGAGGTTTAATTTTGAGTTTTGTGCATCCAATAAACTGGTGACATTCTTCAAGTCGCTGTTTTTCAGTTCCGCTCGAGCGCTGTCAGCTAACAGATCCAATTGGCTAAATTCACTTGCCACCACAAATGGTGCTGGGATCTCAGATTCGAATTGAATTTGAGAAGGTAAAGTGAAGCCGCTGTCCATTGGTTCAATATTAGCGGTAAGGCTATGGTGAACGGTGAAAAACTCTTGTTCTGTCATGCGTTAGTTCCTTGAAGTGATCTATTGATTATCGCTATGTGGCCACAGTAATCAAGGTCAGTTAATTGAAAGTCTCAAATAGTTGTTTGAAATTTGGCTATTTGACAAGGTTCTGTTTTTCAAGCCTAACTAATTGAGTTAATTCACTCTATATTTTCAATTAACCCCTACACAGTAACAGCAATACCCGTTACATTAACCCGCATCCCCTTTAGATGGTTCAAAGTATGTTTCATCCTATTTCGTTGTTTGTTGGCCTACGCTATTTGAAAGGCCGTTCAGGTGATCGCTTTAGCCGTTTTGTTTCTTATATGTCGACGGCAGGTATCACCATTGGTGTGCTGTCTTTGGTTACTGTTTTATCGGTAATGAATGGATTCGAAGCGCAGTTAAAAGACCGAATTCTTGGAGTTCTTCCTCAAGCGGTGGTTTATGAGCAAGGTGGCACCACTTCTCTTTTTGCCCAAGCGCCTAATTTTGCAGAGCAAATCTCGCTTAATGGTCACGTTGAACCGATTGTCCGCAGTGAGGCAGTGATTCAGAGCCCTGCTCAGCTTTCTGCTGGCCTTTTGATTGGCATCCAACCCAATTCTGATGATCCACTTCAAGACCACTTAATCGCGGGTCGCTTGTCTTCACTTCAAGCTGGGCAATATCAGCTGTTTCTTGGTCATACTCTGGCGAGAAACCTAAAAGTATCGATGGGCGACAAAGTTCGTCTAATGGTGACCAGCGCGAGTCAATACACACCATTGGGGCGTATTCCTAGCCAACGTAATTTCACCGTAGCTGGTATCTTTAATACGGGCTCGGATATTGATGCCCAACTTATGGTGACGGATATCCAAGATGCTGGGCGTTTGATGCGTTATAAGTCAGACACCATTTCAGGTTGGCGACTGTTTTTTGAAGACCCATTTGAAGTCGCGGAACTATCGAACCAACCCTTACCTGATGGATGGTTGTGGAGCGATTGGCGTGACCAACGTGGCGAGCTGTTCCAAGCGGTTCGTATGGAGAAAAACATGATGGGTTTAATGCTTGGGCTTATCATCGGTGTTGCTGCTTTCAATATTATCTCAGCACTTATCATGGTGGTGATGGAGAAGCAGTCTGAAGTCGCGATTCTTAAGACCCAAGGCATGACTGATGGTCAAGTCATGGGGATCTTCATGGTTCAAGGCGCAAGTAGTGGCGTGATTGGTGCGCTCTCTGGTGGTGTGTTAGGCGTTGCTCTAGCGATGAACCTTAATACTATTTTAGAGGCGATGGGTGTTGCTCTATTCTCGTTTGGTGGTCAGTTACCTATTTTGATTAACCCAATTCAAATCGCTGTTGTTGTGGTTCTGGCTATTGCACTTAGCCTGATTGCCACTGTATTCCCTTCTTATCGTGCATCGTCTGTGAAACCTGCTGAGGCCCTTCGTTATGAGTAATTTTCTTCAATGTAATGATATCCGTAAAACGTACCGTGAAGGCTCGTTAGATACTGAGGTGCTCAAGGGAGTCAGCTTTGACATCGAAAAGGGTGAGCTAGTAGCAATCATCGGTACCTCTGGCTCGGGCAAAAGTACCTTACTGCATATCTTAGGCGCATTAGACGATGCTTCTGCGGGCAGTGTGAGTTTTCTTGGCCAGGACTTAGCATCTTTGAGTTCGAATAAGCAGGCGAAGCTTCGCAACCAGCATCTTGGCTTTGTGTATCAGTTCCATCATCTTCTATCTGACTTTTCAGCTTTAGAAAACGTGGCGATGCCGTTATTGATTGGCGGCGAAAAGCCCGCTAAAGCAAAGCAAGAAGCACAACGTTTGTTGGACAAAGTTGGATTGAGTCACCGCGTGGACCACCGACCTTCAGAGCTTTCTGGTGGCGAGAGGCAACGTGTGGCGATTGCTCGTGCATTGGTGAATAAGCCTGCGCTAGTGTTGGCGGATGAACCAACCGGTAACCTTGACCATAACACCGCACTGTCTATTTACGACTTAATGCGTGAACTGAACCGTGAATACGATACTGCCTTTTTGGTCGTGACTCACGATGGTGAACTTGCCGGTAAGATGGATCGCCAACTTCACATGCAAGATGGTTTACTGGTCAACGTAGAAAAAGAGGAGAGCTAAGTGTTTTCCTCTTTATCTCTATTGATAGGCGGCCGATTTAGCCGTGCGAAACAACGAGACAAGATGGTGTCGTTCATCTCATTGTCTTCGACGATTGGTATTGCGGTTGGTGTCGCGGTGATCATTATCGGCTTATCTGCGATGAATGGCTTTGAGCGAGAGCTTCAATCACGAGTACTTTCTGTCATTCCTCATGGTGAATTTGAAGGCGTGAATGAGCCTGTGACTCGTTGGGAGCACGTGATTGAGGAGTCGGTTAAGCACGATAAAGTCGTTGCTGCTGCGCCTTATGTGAAAATTACTGCGCTTGCTGAAAAGGGCAAAGAACTCAAAGCAATTGAAGTTCGCGGCGTTGATCCGCAGCTAGAACAACAGGTATCAAGCCTATCGAGTTTTATCGATAAGCAAGCTTGGAGCGAGTTTAAGGCAGGGCAACAACAGATCATTTTGGGTTCTGGTGTAGCGAATGTGCTGGGTGCGAAAGTCGGTGATTATCTGACTTTGATGATTCCGACGGTAAACGGTTCTGTGAAGGTTCAGGCACCAAAACGTGTTCGAGTGAAAGTGGTTGGCTTGCTGACGCTTAATGGTCAGATAGATCACAGTTTGGCGCTAATCCCGATTGGTGATGCTCAGGTCTACGCAAACTTAGGTGAGGCGGTAACTGGGGTTTCTTTGAAAGTGACCGATGTGCTGAACGCGAACTCTATTGTGCGTGAAGTGGGCAATCAGCTTGATGTGTATGTGTATCTACGAAGCTGGCAGCAGAAGTTTGGTTTCTTGTATCGAGATATCCAACTCGTTCGTACCATCATGTATCTGGTGATGGTACTGGTTATTGGTGTGGCTTGTTTCAATATTGTCTCGACGCTAATGATGGCAGTAAAAGACAGAGCATCAGAGATCGCGATTTTAAGAACCATGGGTGCATCAGACGGCCTTGTGAAGCGCATCTTTGTTTGGCAGGGCGTATTCTCAGGCGTGTTAGGCAGTTTAGTGGGCAGTGCAATAGGTGTGCTAGTCGCTCTTAATCTCACGACACTAATCAAAGGACTTGAAAAGTTGGTCGATCACCAGTTCTTGTCCGGTGATATCTATTTTGTCGACTTCTTGCCATCACAACTTGATATGACGGATGTTGTTGTGGTTTCCGGCACTGCGATTGTGCTGAGTTTACTGGCGACATGGTACCCAGCATCACGCGCGGCGAAGTTGAATCCAGCCTCAGTGCTGAGTTCTAAATAGCATTCGCCTAAATAACAGGCCGTCAGTTTTCAGTCGATACAAAAAAGGATCCCAGTGGGATCCTTTTTTATTGAATTCAATTCGTGTTCTTTACGACTTTCGTTACATGCCAATCTTGCAGAGGTAAGTAGCTCATCCGATTTTAACTTGTGTACGTTTTAAGTGAAGCGCATACAAGGTTAGATTGAATAACAAGAAATGGCGTTCAGTGCCTTGCTTGTCGCTTCTTCCAACTTCTTACTACTGAGTAGCGCCATAAACCGCGAATACCAAAGTAGCCAATCATTGCTGAAACCACGCCACAAATCAGACAACCCAATAAGAACGGAGGCCCTATAGTGCTCATTTGCGCCAAGATGAAGTCCCAAGACAATTCGAAATGGAAGGCTTGCGGTGGCACATGCATAACAAACGCCCCGACTTTATAAGCAAAGTAGAAGAGAACAGGCATGGTAACCGGGTTACTGATCCAAACAAGTGCGACAGCTAAAGGCAGGTTAACGCCACATGCGACAGCAAGGCCTGCAGACATAATCATTTGACTTGGTAGAGGGACAAACGCCATGAATAACCCAACAGCAAACGCGCCAGCCGCAGAGCGACGATTAAGGCACCATAAGTTGGGGTTGTACAAAACATTGCCAAAAACTTTCAATGCTTTCTGACGCTTGATTAGATCATGGTCAGGCATAAATCGTTTGATAAACTTTCTTGGCATAGGAGGAAGCTACTCTCTTGTTTAACACTTGGTTCTTGATTTCATTTGCTGCGACAGTTGTGTCTGCCAGCTTCTGGCCTGTGATGCCACATTGGGTTTGGGCACCATTGATGCTGTTGTTACTGCTAGCACCAACAAAGTATAGCGTTTTCCGGAGTGCAAGAGGTCCAGTAACAGCATTGATACTAGTTATCTGCCTAGGGAATGCGATTGAAATACAAACGAGTCGCTTATTCCAATCAGGGCAGAATACTACCATAAATGCGTCGGTTGTTAGCCTTTTTAGTGAAAATAGCCACGGTTTTGAAAGCGTAATAGTAGTCAGATCAATTGGCGGCGAAAAATTAATCTTTCCTCAATTGATAAAATTGCGTTTGTTTACTCCTTTCAAGCTAACGCTTGGAGATGATGTCTATTTATCGGCCTCAATAAAGCCGATATGGGGCAAACTCAACGAAGCCGGCTTTGACCGAGAAAAGTACTTGTTTAGTGCTGGCGTGGTTGCCAATGCAACTTACAGAGCAGATACCAAGTACCGAATTCATTCTAGCACCAACTTACGCGCCCAATGGTTTGAAGCCAGCCTTGAAAGGTTAAGTCTGCTGGCAAATCAAGATCTCATTATCGCTTTGAGTTTTGGATATCGAGACCTTATTCCGCCTCAGCGGTGGGATATGCTTAAAAGCAGTGGCCTGATTCACTTGATGGCTATTTCGGGGCTGCATATTGGGATTGCCTTTGGTATCGGCTATCAGATTGGCAAGATATTAAGGTTACTTTCCCCTTCATTTCTTTGGTTACCTACAATATTCGGGCTCGGCTTGGCGTATTTCTATAGTTGGTTTGCTGGATTCACGCTGCCAACTTTGAGAGCTTTGGTGATGTGCGTTATCGCGAGTTATTTCTTGTGGCGTGGGCAAAATATCAGTTTGCTTCGGTATGTTACTTTAAGTGTGTGCGTGGTTCTGCTGATTTGGCCGTTTTCAGCTTTGTCGAGCAGTTTTTGGTTGTCCTTTGGTGCATTGGGCGCTGTTTTCTATATCGCCTGTAATACTCAGCGCTCAGCTTCAAGCTTTACATTTATCGACTACGCACTCCAACTTATTAAGCTTCAACTGATGCTGACATTCCTTATCGCGCCTTCCTCGATGTTGTTTTTCAAAGGAGTCAGTTTAGTCTCTGTTTTCTACAACTTGTTCCTTTTGCCTTGGGTATCGATGGTGACGATCCCGCTGTTGTTTCTGGCAATGTTTCTAAGCTTAATATCGGAGTCAGTGTCTGGCGTGGTTGGTATAACAGCGCTAGAAAATGATTTGGTCAGTCAGCTGTGGAAGTTAGTCGACTTATCGCTTGAGCCTCTCGTATTTAGTCTTCCTTTCTCTGAGCGATTTTGGATCCAAGTCGATAATCAGACGATTGCATTATCAGTATTCCTTATCTTGTTTTTGAGCTTTGTTAGTCGGTATTTCAAGCGAACATTATCGATATTGGTAACTGCAGTGTTTGTGCTGTGGTGGGAGTTCAGCAAACCCCAGCAAGACAAACTAACTATTGATATCTTGGATGTTGGGCATGGGTTGTCTTTGGTCTTGGAAAAGAACAATCAGATTGTTGTTTATGATCTTGGCAATGCGTGGCCAGGAGGCTCGGTTGTTGAGTCTTTGTTGATTCCTACTTTGAATCAGCGGGGGATTTATGAATTAGAAGGCGTGATTGTGAGTCATTTCGATTCTGACCATGCTGGTGGTTATCCGGCATTACTTGAGAACTATACGCCAAAGTGGATAAGAACCAGTCAGAACATTATTCAAGAACGCCAATCTATCACTCAAGGCCCGTCTAATATTCAAACATGTACTATTGGAGAGGTTTGGAACTGGCAAGATGTTGTTTTTGAGGTGTTGTGGCCGCCTAAGCAAGTAAAGAGGGCGTATAACCCACATTCGTGTGTGGTCAAGATCTCAGATCATAGTGCTGATTTCTCAATGTTGCTCACTGGTGATATTGAACTGGTAAGTGAGTGGTTACTTGCTCGTGAAGGAGAACAGCTAAGGAGTGATGTTATGTTGGTTCCGCATCATGGCAGCGATTCGTCATCGATTAAGTCGTTTATTGAGGCGGTGTCTCCTCAGCTGGCGATAGCTTCTCTTGCCAAAGGCAACCAGTGGGGAATGCCGAGTGAGTTTGTTATTGAACGTTATCAGGAAGCGGGGAGTACTTGGCTAGATACTGGAGAAAGCGGACAAATAACCATCACTCTTAGCAAAGAAGGTTGGCAATATCATGCGATTAGAGAACAACAAGGCGGGCAGTGGTATAGGCAGATGCTCCGTAAGGGAGTAGAATAGATAGATTATTGTGAGAAAATTAAGCGATTCTATGTCAACACAAACAGATGAAACTACCTGGGTCACATTTAAAAGACTTTGGACTTATATTCGATTATATAAGGCCGGCCTAGGTGTTGCGGTAATTGCGCTTATTATAAATGCCGTTTCTGATACCTATATGATTTCCTTACTAAAGCCGTTACTTGATGAAGGCTTTGGTAATGCTGAATCTGACTTTTTACGTACACTTCCACTTATTATCTTTGCCATGATGTTCGTTCGTGGCGTCAGTGGCTTTGTTTCAACCTATTGCTTGAGTTGGGTCTCTGGCAATGTGGTGATGGAAATTCGTCGTAAGATTTTCAGCCATTTCATGCACATGCCTGTTTCTTTCTTCGATAAAGAACAGACAGGCGCATTGCTATCTCGAATTACTTACGATTCAGAGCAAGTGTCTGCAGCAACCAGTAAAGCGTTAGTCAGTATTGTCCGTGAAGGTGCAAGTATTATTGGCTTGTTGACGCTGATGTTCTGGAATAGTTGGCAGTTATCTTTGGTGTTATTTGCTGTAGCGCCTTTGGTTGCGTGGGCGATCAGTATCGTATCGAAGCGATTCAGAAAGATCTCTAAGAACATGCAAACTAGCATGGGTCACGTTGCTTCTTCAGCTGAACAAATGCTGAAAGGGCATAAAGTGGTTCTAACTTACGGTGGTCAAGATCTAGAAAAACACCGCTTTGATAAAGTTAGTAACCAAATGCGCCAACAAAGCATGAAGTTAATCACTGCTCAAGCGGCCGCTAACCCGATTATTCAAATGATCGCATCAGTTGCGATTGTTGTTGTTCTATTCCTTGCTAGTGTCGATTCTATTAAAGCCGAGCTTACTCCTGGTACGTTTACCGTTGTCTTCTCTGCAATGTTTGGTCTATTACGTCCGCTAAAGGCGTTAACTAACGTAACGTCTGAATTCCAACGTGGTATGGCTGCGAGTACGACTCTATTTGGCTTGATGGATCTAGATACCGAGCAAAACAAAGGAACGTTGAAACCTGAAACTGTAACGGGTGAAGTTGCAGTAAAAGATGTCACGTTTACTTATGACGGTGCAGAAAAACCAGCACTTGATAAGGTCAGCTTTAATATACCGAAAGGTAAAACGGTTGCGCTTGTTGGGCGATCGGGTTCGGGTAAGAGTACCATTGCCAACCTATTTACTCGTTTTTATGACGTAGACTCTGGTTCAATTGAGCTTGATGGCCACGACATTCGTGATTACGAATTGAGAAATCTGCGTGAGCACTTTGCGCTCGTTTCTCAAAATGTACATCTGTTTAACGATACGGTGGCTAACAACATCGCTTACGCAGCAGAAGAACAGTATTCACGTGAACAGATCGAATACGCGGCTAAGCTTGCTCATGCAAGTGAGTTTATCGATGGTATGGAAAATGGCATTGATACGGTTGTGGGCGAGAATGGCGCGAGTCTATCTGGTGGTCAAAGACAGCGTATTGCGATTGCACGAGCGCTATTGAGAGATGCACCGGTTTTGATTCTTGATGAGGCAACGTCTGCACTGGATACAGAGTCAGAGAGAGCTATTCAATCTGCACTAGAAGAACTGCAGAAAGACAAAACAGTATTAGTTATCGCACACAGACTCTCTACCATCGAGCAAGCTGATGAAATTCTAGTGGTTGATGATGGACATATTGTAGAAAGGGGCGCACATGCTGAGCTAATCGCGCATGATGGTGCTTATGCACAATTACACCGAATTCAGTTCAGCGGATAAATTAGGTCTTGTTGTGATCGAAAAGATTTGGTTTAACAATCACCCGTTGAAATATCTTCTCTGGCCGCTTTTGTGGCCACTGAGTCTGCTGTTCAAAATGATCAGTAGTCGGCGTCGTGACGCTTATCTCTCAGGAAATAAAGAGACCTACCGCCCGCCTTTACCTGTTATTGTTGTGGGCAATATTACTGCTGGTGGAAATGGTAAAACACCGGTTGTGATTTGGTTAGTTGAGATGCTTCAGGCTCACGGCTTTAAACCCGGAGTCGTATCTCGCGGCTACGGTGCAAAAGCACCAAGCTATCCGTTGGTGTTGGATGAAAATACCCCAGCTGAGCATTCGGGTGATGAACCTCGCTTGATTCGTAAGCGAACTGGTGCGCCAGTCGCAGTCGACCCTGTGCGAGCTAACGCAGTGAAAGCATTGCTGAGCAAAGGCGTTGATGTGATTATCACTGACGATGGCCTTCAGCATTACGCGCTTGAACGCGACATTGAATTTGCAGTTATCGACGGCGCAAGACGCTTTGGTAGTGAGAGTTTGATTCCTTTAGGTCCATTACGAGAGCCGGTTTCTCGTTTAGATGAAGTCGACTTTTTGGTAAACAATGGCGGTAAAGCGCACGGTCGAGAGTTCTCGATGTCTTTGCTTCCAAGCCAAGCAGTTAACCTAAAGACTGGTCAGAAAAGGTCTGTGGCAAAATTACACAAGCTGGTGGCTTTTGCCGGTATTGGCCACCCACCGCGCTTTTTTAAAACATTGGAAGATCTTGATGGTGATGTGGTTTTCACACAGGGCTTCGCCGACCATCAAGATTTTGATAAAGATGAACTTCATGCCTTAGCTAATAAAGGTATGAATCTGATTATGACAGAAAAAGACGCTGTAAAATGCGAAGAATATGCGCAAGATAACTGGTGGTATCTTCCAGTTTCTGCGCAGTTTGATGAAGATTCGCAACAGCAAATTTTAAAAAGAATAAAAGAGGTTATGGAATACTATGGATCACCGTCTACTTGAGATCGTTGCTTGCCCTGTATGTAAAGGTAAACTAACTTTTGACAAGGATAAGCAAGAGCTTGTTTGTAAAATTGATCGCCTTGCTTACCCAATTAAAGAGGGTATTCCTGTTCTTTTAGAACCTGAAGCTCGCACCGTTTCTATGGATGAGGGTAAGTAATGTCTTATACGGTTGTTATACCTGCAAGATACCAATCGAGCCGTTTACCAGGGAAGCCACTTGCTGACATTGGTGGAAAGCCGATGATTCAATGGGTATACGAACAGTCAATGAAAGCGGGTGCCGATAACGTTATTATCGCTACCGACGACGCTCGAGTTGAAAAAGCGGCTAAAGCATTTGGCGCGACCGTTTGTATGACATCACCGAATCACGAATCGGGCACTGAACGCCTAGCTGAAGTGATTGAAGTTATGAATATTCCTGATGATCATATTATCGTGAATGTTCAAGGTGATGAGCCACTTATCCCACCTTCGATCATTAATCAGGTTGCCAACAATCTTGCTAACAGTACAGCTCCGATGGCAACGTTAGGTGTGGAAATCACTCATGCTGATGAAGTGTTTAACCCTAATGCCGTTAAAGTTGTAACCGATAAAGACGGTTATGCCTTGTATTTTAGCCGAGCAACCATCCCTTGGGATCGCGATGCTTACGCGAACAACGGTACTGCAGCGGAATCTCCTTTGCTTCGTCATATTGGTATCTATGCTTACCGAGCGGGTTTTATCAATACCTACATTAACTGGGAACCAAGCACTCTTGAACGTATTGAGTTCCTAGAGCAATTACGAGTACTTTGGTACGGTGAAAAAATCCACGTAGACGTTGCGGCGGAAGCACCTGCGGCTGGTGTTGATACGCCTGAAGACCTAGAAGCGGTTCGAGCTATTATTGGTTAAGCTTCTTTGAGCGAATTCTTGTTTGCTCTACAAAATGAAAAATCATGAGCCTTGCCTATTGCGAGGCTTTTTTCTATCTACCGAAAAGTGCGCTATCGAAAAGCGCGTGTGTGTCTTATTGACCTAAGCAAACGGATATTGGGATAGTTGCATTGGTTTATGCATCATCAACACGGAATTATCTGAGATTTACCTCGCTCGAGTTCCAATTTTTCTCTATAATATGCCGCCTATAAAGTAGTGGCGAATCGCTAGTACAGAATAAAACTTACGACAAAACGTGGAGTAAAAGATGCCTTCTCAAAGCCCAGTGATTACGGTTGATGGACCAAGTGGTGCAGGTAAAGGTACCCTGTGTATGTTGCTAGCAGATAAGCTAGGCTTTCATCTTCTAGACTCAGGCGCGATCTATCGCGTATTGGCTTTAGCGGCAATTCACCATGGTGTGGATACTGAATCAGAGGATGCTTTAGTACCGCTTGCTACACACTTAGACGTGCAGTTTATTGCTGAAGGCGACTTAGTTAAGGTTATCCTAGAAGGTGAAGATGTGTCTGGTGAACTTCGTAAAGAAGAGACAGGCATGGCGGCTTCAAAAGTTGCTGCTTTACCTCGCGTTCGCGAAGCACTGCTTCGTCGTCAACGTGCATTCAGCGCTGCGCCTGGTTTGGTTGCAGATGGTCGTGACATGGGAACGGTTGTGTTTCCTGAAGCTGAAGCGAAAATATTTTTAGATGCAAGTGCTGAAGAGCGTGCGAGTCGCCGCCTTAAACAGTTGCAACAGAAGGGGTTAGATGTTAAATTTGACGACCTTTTGAGCGAGATCCAAGAGCGAGACGACCGAGATCGTAATCGCCCAGTGGCGCCACTTCGCCCTGCAGAGGATGCTCTAGTGCTTGATTCCACCTCAATGAATATTGAGCAGGTAGTAGAAAAAGCACTACACTATATTGAATCGAAACTGGCTGGGTAATTTCGCCGAGCTAGTACGAACGTTGGTCGCAAGGATGATGACCGGCGAATTTATCAACCCCATGCGGTAGGATACCCATGGACGTTTAATTATTGAAGATTAAATAATGACTGAATCTTTTGCTCAACTCTTTGAAGAGTTTCTATCTGAAACTGAATTCCAACAAGGCAGCATCGTTAAAGGTACTGTAGTAGCTATCGAGAACGGTTTCGTTCTTGTAGACGCTGGTCTTAAGTCTGAATCTGCTATCCCTGCTGAACAATTCAAGAACGCTGCTGGCGAACTTGAAGTTGAAGTTGGTGCTGAAGTAGACGTAGCTCTAGACGCTGTTGAAGATGGTTTCGGTGAAACTCAACTTTCTCGTGAGAAAGCTAAGCGTCACGAAGCTTGGATCGTACTTGAGAAAGCTTGCGAAGAAGCTGAAACTGTTGTTGGTATCATCAACGGTAAAGTTAAAGGCGGTTTCACTGTTGAACTTAACGGTATCCGTGCTTTCCTTCCTGGTTCTCTAGTAGACGTACGTCCTATCCGTGACACTGCTCACCTAGAAAACAAAGAGCTAGAGTTCAAAGTAATCAAGCTAGACCAGAAGCGTAACAACGTTGTTGTTTCTCGTCGTGCTGTTATCGAATCTGAAAACAGTGTTGAGCGTGACGAACTTCTTGAAACTCTACAAGAAGGTACTGAAGTTAAAGGTATCGTTAAGAACCTTACTGACTACGGTGCATTCGTTGACCTTGGCGGTGTTGACGGTCTTCTACATATCACAGATATGGCTTGGAAGCGCGTTAAGCACCCATCAGAGATCGTTAACGTTGGTGACGAAATCCTAGTTAAAGTTCTTAAGTTCGATCGTGAGCGCACTCGTGTTTCACTAGGTCTTAAGCAACTAGGCGAAGATCCATGGGTAGCAATCGCTAAGCGTTACCCAGAAGGTCACAAGCTTTCTGGTCGTGTTACAAACCTAACTGACTACGGCTGCTTCGTTGAAATCGAAGAAGGCGTTGAAGGTCTAGTACACGTTTCTGAAATGGATTGGACTAACAAGAACATCCACCCTTCTAAAGTTGTTAATGTTGGCGACGAAGTTGAGGTTATGGTTCTTGATATCGACGAAGAACGTCGTCGTATCTCTCTAGGTCTGAAACAGTGTAAAGCTAACCCATGGCAGTCATTTGCAGAAATGCAAGCTAAGGGCGACAAAGTTACTGGTAAGATCAAGTCTATCACTGACTTTGGTATCTTCATCGGTCTAGAAGGCGGTATCGACGGTCTTGTACACCTATCTGACATTTCTTGGAACGCTGCCGGCGAAGAAGCTGTACGTGAATACAAGAAAGGCGACGAAATCTCTGCTGTTGTTCTAGCAGTAGATGCAGAGCGTGAGCGTATTTCTCTTGGCGTTAAGCAAATGGAAAACGACCCGTTCAACGCATACGTTGCTGACAACAAGAAAGGTGTTCTTGTAAACGGTACTGTTACTGCAGTTGACGCGAAAGGCGCTACTATCGAGCTAATCGAAGGCGTTGAAGGTTACATCCGCGCTTCTGAAGTTTCTCGCGACCGTATCGAAGATGCATCTCTAATCCTAAGCGTTGGCGACAGCGTTGAAGCGAAGTTCACTGGTGTAGACCGTAAGAACCGCGTAATCAACCTATCTATCAAAGCTAAAGATGAAGCTGATGAGCAAGAAGCAATGGCTTCACTGAACAAGTCTGAAGAAGGCGCGTTCGGTAACGCAATGGCAGACGCATTCAAAGCTGCTAAAGGCGAATAATAGCTTCTCATTAAGAGAATTATAGCTATCTAGCCAAGAAAGGAGCCGTAAGGCTCCTTTTTTTTTGCTTATTTTTCCGATAGGTCTATAATTTCTAAAAAGAAAACCAACGAGGGTAACTATGACTAAGTCTGAATTGATTGAAAGACTGTGCGCTGAGCAAACGCATCTTTCTGCAAAAGAAATTGAAGACGCTGTAAAAGACATTTTAGAGCATATGGCTTCAACACTAGAAAGTGGTGATCGAATCGAAATTCGCGGTTTTGGCAGTTTTTCTCTGCATTATCGTGAGCCTCGTGTTGGACGTAATCCAAAGACTGGTGACAAGGTTGAGTTAGAAGGTAAATACGTTCCTCACTTCAAACCAGGTAAAGAGCTGCGTGAACGAGTAAACTCAGGAATGTAGCCTACTTATCGGAATTAAGAAAAGCGGCATACTATAATGTATGCCGCTTTTTTATGACCATAATATGGTGGTCTGATTAGTAATTTTCCTGCATAATCGTACAGCTAACCAACCAATGAGTGATGAACTATGAAAATTATAAAAATAGTCGCCGTTATCGCACTTTTCCTAATTGCACTGGCTTTAGGCTCTCAAAACCAAACAACTGTGAATTTCAACTATCTGCTAGCGCAAGGTGACTTCCACCTATCAAGTTTATTAGGTGTTGTATTCGTTTCAGGCTTCGCCCTTGCTTGGTTAGTCTTTGGTAATATGCACATGCGGTCTCAGCTAAAAATTCATCGCTTGAAGAAGCAACTCAATAAGCAATCAAAGCAGGTCGCTGCTGATACTAAAGCTTAAAGGCTATATTTGATGTTAGAGTTACTGTTCTTACTTTTGCCCATCGCAGCCGCTTATGGCTGGTATATGGGTAATCGTAATGCTCAGCAAGAAAAACAAAAGCAATCACACCAGATCTCCCGTCAATACGTGACGGGTTTGAACCTATTACTGTCAGATCAATCTGACAAAGCGGTTGATCATTTCATTGAGCTGCTTCAAGTAGACGATGAAACCATCGATACTCACTTGGCTTTGGGCAACTTGTTCCGCTCAAGAGGCGAAGTCGACCGTGCTATTCGTATTCACCAAAATCTCATCTCTCGTTCGGGGCTTACCCTCGATCAGAAAAACCTCGCACTGCAACAATTAGCGAAAGACTATATGGTCTCTGGTTTCCTTGATCGCGCTGAAAAAATATTTGAACAACTTGTAGAAGAACCTGACCATAAAGAGGGCGCTTTACAGCAGTTGGTTGCTATCTATCAGCAGACCCGTGAGTGGAACAAAGCCATCCATTACGGAAATATCTTAGTTAAGCTCGGCAAGAAAAAAATGAAGATGCGTGCGACCGTTGCGCATTTTTGGTGTGAACTTGCAATGCAAGAACAAGCCGATGGTAATCGTTCTAAAGCGCTTCAGCATTTTAAGAAGTCGCTTTCTGAAGACCCTAAATGTGTTCGCGCAAGTATCGCGCTAGGGAAGTTCCACTTAGCAAACGAAGATTACCAAAAGACAATTGATTGTCTTGAGTCGGTACTAGAACAAGATATCGATTTTATCAGTGAGGTGTTACCAACCCTAGCTGAGTGTTACCACAAGCTTGGACAAGAAGCTCAATTGGTCGAGTTCCTCAAAGCGTGTATTCAGAAGAAAGCCGGTGTATCTGCCGAACTGATGCTGGCGCAATTGGTTGCTCACCATGAAGA
Source organism: Vibrio sp. 10N.261.52.C2 (assembly GCF_041471425.1). Lineage (NCBI taxonomy): Bacteria > Pseudomonadati > Pseudomonadota > Gammaproteobacteria > Vibrionales > Vibrionaceae > Vibrio > Vibrio sp. 10N.261.52.C2. Next base: position 67,673 of record NZ_JBFROH010000070.1, read on the forward strand.
TGTAGGCTCTGCTCAAGAGTTACTGACAAAGCAGCTTGTTAAAAATCCAACCATGAAAGGTTTTTATCGATTAATCGATTACCACCTAGCGGAAGCAGAAGAAGGCCGAGCAAAAGACAGCTTAACCACACTTCAATCTATGGTTGGTGAACAGCTTAAGGTTAAGCCTCATTACCGTTGTCGTCAGTGTGGTTTCTCGACACACTCTTTGTATTGGCACTGCCCTTCATGTAAAGGGTGGGGGACGATCAAGCCTATTCGTGGGCTTGATGGTGAATAGATTTGTGGTCACTTTAAGACCAAATTATTAATTGCAGCTTTCGGGCTGCATTTTTATGACTGTTATTTATCACCTGCTTAGGTGATTAGAAATTTTTAGAAAGTTAACTGCGTTAGGAGATGAAATGAACGACCAAAAAATCATTGTAGCCTTGGATTATGATAATCAAGCGGATGCGTTAGCCTTTGTCGATCGAATTGACCCAGCATCTTGCCGCCTAAAAGTGGGCAAAGAGATGTTTACCCTGTTTGGCCCTGAATTTGTTCGTGAATTACATAAGCGTGGTTTCTCAGTATTTTTAGACCTTAAATTCCACGACATCCCGAACACATGTTCAAAAGCAGTCCGTGCTGCCGCTGAACTGGGTGTTTGGATGGTGAACGTACACGCAAGTGGCGGTGAGCGTATGATGACGGCTTCTCGCGAAATCTTAGAACCTTATGGCAAAGATCGTCCACTGTTAATCGGTGTAACGGTACTCACCAGTATGGAGCAATCTGACTTAGCGGGTATCGGTCTGGATCTTGAACCACAACAACACGTGATGCGCTTGGCTTCTCTAACGAAAAACTCTGGCTTAGACGGTGTTGTATGTTCTGCACAAGAGGCTTCTTTGCTTAAAGGTGCACTTGGTCAAGAGTTCAAGCTAGTTACTCCAGGTATTCGTCCTGTCGGCGCAGATGTTGGTGACCAGAAGCGCATCATGACGCCTTCTAAAGCGATTGAATCAGGTTCAGACTACCTTGTTATTGGTCGTCCGATTACGCAAGCGATAGACCCTGCTGCTGTACTTGCAGAGATCAACGGTACGCTTGCTTAAGTCTATATTTGGATTGAGATATAAATAAAGAAGGCCAGCAAATTGCTGGCCTTAATTTTTTAGTCTGGATTAGTCTAAACTGGACTGAATGCTCTGTGTGGAGCCTAAACCGGAGCACCACTATGGAATTTGAAGTCGCTGTCTTCTGAAGTGATAAGATCAGCTTCTACTTGAGCAAAATGCGAAATACGCTCTGAAATATCTTTCCCTGCGATCTGTTCTGCTAGCTCAAGGTAATCTTGGTAGTGGCGAGCTTCTGAACGAAGTAGAGACACGTAAAACTTCTCCATGTCTTCTTCCAAGAAAGGAGCCAATTTAGCGAAGCGCTCACAAGAGCGAGCTTCAATAAACGCACCGATGATAAGCTTATCAACCAGAGCATCAGGCTCGTAAGTCTTAACTTGTTTGATCAAGCCCTTAGCGTAACGACCCGCCTCGATTGGCTGGTAAGTCACGCCTTTCTTCTCCATCAACTCCATGACTTGGTAGAAGTGATGCAGCTCTTCTTTGATCAGTAAAACCATCTTATCGATTAGGTCAGCACCGTAATTACAGCCTTCTTTCGCTGTGATTTGCTTGGATACGTTGCTTTTACCACGCAGAGACTCTAAGTCTCCGATACGACGGTAAGCAAATTGCTCGTATGGCAAAATCCATTCATTCAGTTGCTTCGCGCTTTCTTTATCGACGGCGTACTTGCGAATAAGGAATAAAGCACTCTGTGCAGCCTTAAGTTCACACAGCATGTGATCGCGTAGAATGATGTGAAGATTTTCTGGCTTTTTGGCTTCATCTATCCATGAATCTGGCGTTTCGGCTTTAAGAAAAGAGTGGATTGGAGCGAGTAATTCTTGATACATGGTCAGGGAAAGTTTGTTGATAATGCGGGGATTTTATCACAGCTCAAGAGATCTCCCTATACAGAGAAAGGAAATTCAACAGCTACAAAAAAGGCCGCCTATTTAATGTAAATAAGGCGGCCTTTAAGTGTTGAGTTAGACTGTTACCATTTCTTCTTCTGACCGAAGAGGGCATCCATATCGTCTTCTCGTTCTTTAGATTCCATCTGCTGCAAATCTTGAGCGTTTTTGTCTTGGCGTTTCTGGTCAAGCTCGTTAAGCATCTGTTGAAGCTTTTCTTTGGCTTGATTAGAGTACGAGTCGTTCTTAGTCGCCAAAGCATCAATACCTTTGCGTAATAGCTGAATCGCTGTTCCCGGTTGTCCGCGAGAAATCGAATCGTTTGCACGTTTGATAACATTTTCAATGTTAATACGGATTTGAATTGTTTCTAGGCGAGCATTTTCAACCACATAAGCTTGAGTCTCGAAACGGCCTTTATTGTGCTCGTTGCGCACCGTATCACGCAGGCGTTTAACTAACTTAAGCATCATGATCGCTTGCTTGTCACTACTTGGTACGCGGAAAGCGGTACTCTCGCCACCTTTGTAGTTCTCTTTTAGCTGAGTGATTTGTTGTTTTACGCTTTCAATGCGTTGGGCAAGCTGCTTATTTTTTGGATCGAGTTGATACATGTTTTCTAATGCATCAAGAATTCGATTGTTTAAGCATACAAGAAGATCTTGGCTAAACGGCATGTGATGAGCGTTGCCAATCAGTTCTTCTGTACCGTCAATAATGGTTAGATAACGAGAAGCTTCCTGTTTCTTCGCTGTTTCTACCTTAACTTTATATTGAAGCATGATGTTGTAGCCTAAAACTAACACCAAAAGAACGGCTACTAAGACGATTATTAAACCAATATTCATATATTTGAGTCTGCTTATTATTTTCTATAGCTAACTGGAGAGGATACACGATTCCATTGTGTATCGGCACTCGTAAATTGCAATTTCTGATTATCTCTTGTTGAGCGAAATCGGCAATCAAAACTTACCAACTAATGTATGAGAATGAGGGTTGGGTTGCAAAGCGTTAGTGATATTTTTGTTTGTTAAGCTAGAAAAACTCAATTTTCCTGTCATTTTTGTGTTCGAAGCGTTATAACTATTAATTATATTACACGCGACTATAACGCTCTCTTTGCAAATAAGTTAGCACAGAAATGAGTAAAGGATTACGAGGTTAGATATGAAGTTACAGCAACTGAAGTACATTGTTGAGGTTGTAAACCATAACCTAAATGTTTCAGCTACAGCAGAGAGTTTGTACACATCTCAGCCTGGCATTAGTAAGCAAGTTAGATTACTTGAAGACGAACTAGGCATTCAGATTTTTGAGCGTAGCGGCAAGCATCTAACGCAGGTTACCCAAGCGGGTGAGGATATCATTCGTATCTCTCAAGAGATTTTGGCGCGCGTTGAAAGCATTAAAGCGGTAGCGGGTGAACACACACATCCAGAGATGGGTACATTGAATATTTCAACGACTCATACTCAAGCTCGTTATGCACTGCCTGATGTGATTAAAGGTTTCACGGCGCGCTATCCAAAAGTATCGCTTCACATGCACCAAGGTACGCCAAGCCAAATGTCAGAAGCCGTCGCTAAAGGTACAGCGAATTTTGCGATTGCAACGGAAGCGCTACACCTTTACCAAGATGCGATTATGCTGCCTTGTTACCACTGGAACCGTTCGATCGTCGTGACCAAAGATCATCCCCTGGCACAGAAGCGTAATATCACGATCGAAGATCTTGCGGCTTACTCTCTCGTGACTTATGTATTTGGTTTCACTGGCCGTTCTGAGCTTGATACCGCGTTTAACAAAGTAGGTTTAACACCGCGTGTTGTGTTTACTGCGACCGATGCAGACGTAATCAAAACCTACGTTCGTATGGGCATTGGTGTTGGTGTCATTGCAAGTATGGCCATCGACCAAGAACAAGATACTGACCTGGTCGCTATTGATGCTAGTCATTTATTTGGTGCAAGCACCACCAGCATTGGCTTTAGAAAAGGCACTTTCCTGCGTTCGTACATGTTTGATTTCATGGAGCGTTTCGCCCCGCATTTAACTCGACCTGTTGTTGAACAAGCTATCTCTTTAAAATCGAATGATGAGATCGAAGAGATGTTTAAGGATATCGATCTGCCGGTGAGATAGTGATTAGAACATTACAAGACTAGAAGCTCGGAAGCATTTCTAAATTTTAAATCGGTCTGTTATCAGGCCGATTTTTGTTTTAATTATGTATCATCCTCAAACGTTCGCATCTCGATAACTTTTCTTTACACTGCCTCTCTTTGCGCCGCATCTCATGTAGTGCCTTTCTATTTCGGCCTCTACCCTCTACAATCCACCCATCATAGGGGGAAGCATGCATTCACGATTCAAAATACTCGACTCATTTTTGTTAGAGCACCAAATTTATTGGCGTTCAGAGCCCTTCCATCTATGTCGAACTCACCAAACACCATGGCGCAATGTGAATCGTCCTCTTGTTGATTGGTTAGAAGGCTTGAGTATTCAGCGCATTCAAACGTTGAAAGAGCAGCCTCAGCTATTGGCCGATGAATTGACTCTTTTCCTCCCTCAATTATATGCCGTTAACCAAAATATCCAGTTTGAAAGAGCGACACTTGCCGGGTTAAAGCTTGCTCGCGGTACTGGAGATGGTATTCCTGGAAGAAAGTTGCAACAAATTGTTTCGATGGGAGAAGCTGTGCTTGAGAACCATTATGGAAAAGAGTGGCTCGAGTGGTGTTCTGGTAAAGGCTTTCTTGGTCGAATCCTATCTCAGCAATCGGATCAAAAAGTCACTAGCTTTGAATGGCAGCAATCGTTATGCGAAAGCGGACAAAAGATTGCGGATGACCAGAAGTTAGCGATGGATTTTGTTCAAGGAGATGCGTTTTCAGACAAGGCCGATGACGTGTTTAATTCGTACCAACATGCCGTGGCCCTTCATGCTTGTGGTGATCTTCATGTTGAGCTAGTTAAAAAGTCAGTGTCACATGGGCTACCAGCGGTCACTATTTCTCCTTGTTGTTATCATCTTATTCGAGACGAAAACTATCAAGCGATGTCTTCTATCGCGAAAAGCTCAGCATTAACGTTAAGTAAGAGCGACTTGAGAATCCCGCTTCAAGAAACCGTTACTGGTGGTGAAAGAGTAAAAAGACATCGTCAACTAGAGATGAGCTATCGTCTAGGCTTCAGCCAGTTGCTTAAGGCTGAACTTAACATTGACGAATACATTCCTGTACCGAGCATCAAAAAATCAGAGTTAGCTGAGGGCTTTGAATCTTTCTGCCGTTGGGCATCTGAAGTGAAAGAGCTATCGCTGGGCTCAGATATTGATTTTGACTCTTATTTGATTCAAGGCGAAGCGCTTTTCTGGGAAATGGAAAAGCTGAGTTTGGTTCAACAAGTCTTTAGACGACCATTAGAGATATGGCTGGCTTTAGATCGCGCTATCTATCTGCAAGAGCAAGGTTATGAAGCTACGATTGAAGAGTTCTGTGAACGCAGTATTACGCCAAGAAATCTATTGATTCATGGGGTTAAAATCGAGCGCTAGTGGTAAACCGTACTGTTACGTGTTTTTACGAACTAAATCCATTAATGCAAAAAAGCCAGCGCGACATAATGTCGTACTGGCTTTTTGTTTAATGTGTATGAGTTAACTGAACGCTTCAACGAGAAGATTATTGCGTTCAGTTAGTCATTACATCATTAGTTAAACATTGCGATTGCTTCTGCTGGGTCTACGTATTCAAGGTCAAAGCTTTCTGCAACTTCTTTACAAGTTACTTTACCGTGAATAACGTTTAGACCTTCTAGGAAGCCTTCATCAGATAGAAGTGCTTCGCGGTAGCCTTTGTTCGCTAGCTTAACAATGTAAGGAAGTGTTGCATTGTTTAGTGCGTAAGTTGAAGTACGAGCAACAGCGCCAGGCATGTTTGCAACACAGTAGTGAACTACGTCATCAACAATGTAAGTTGGGTCTGCGTGAGTGGTTGCGTGAGAAGTCTCGAAACAACCGCCTTGGTCGATTGCAACATCAACAACTGCTGAACCTGGCTTCATCTTAGCGATGTGCTCTTTTGTAACCAATTTTGGAGCTGCTGCGCCAGGAATTAGTACTGCACCAATTACTAGGTCTGCTTCTAGAACATGCTTCTCAATGGCGTCTTCAGTAGAATAAACCACTTTTGCGCGACCTTGGAATTCTTCATCAAGTCGACGCAGTGTATCTACGTTACGGTCAAGAATTGTAACATCAGCGCGAAGGCCTACAGCCATACGTGCTGCGTTAGCACCTACAACACCGCCACCAACAACAACAACTTTTGCTGGTTCAACACCTGGAACGCCACCAAGAAGAAGACCACAACCACCGTTAGATTTCTCTAATGTTTGTGCACCTGCTTGAATAGACATACGACCAGCTACTTCAGACATTGGTGCTAATAGTGGCAAGCGACCCATATTATCTGTTACAGTCTCATAGGCTACGCAGACAGCTTTGCTCTTGATAAGCTCTTCAGTTTGTGGAAAATCTGGTGCAAGGTGTAAATAGGTAAATAATATTTGCCCTTCGCGAAGCATAGCTCGCTCGACAGCTTGAGGTTCTTTAACCTTTACAATCATCTCTGCTTTCGCGAAAACGTCAGCAGCAGTAGGAAGAATGGATGCGCCTACAGCGATGTAATCATCGTCTGAAAAACCGATACCAGTACCGGCATTGGTTTCTACAAAAACTTGGTGGCCGTGTGAGATTAGTTCTCTCACGCTAGCTGGGGTCATACCAACGCGGTATTCGTGGTTCTTGATTTCCTTAGGTACGCCAATGATCATCCTGACTCCTCATTTTATTTTGGTTGTTTTATCTATGTGTAGGGTAATTCTGTCGAATTAATATCTAGTATAGATAGGTTTAGATAAAATTTGATACTGAATATTAAAAAGTTGTAGTATATTTTTTTGCAAGGAAGTAATAAGGTGGAATAAAAAATGGCAGACAATTATAAGAAGCCGTCCAAGGAACTAGATCGTATTGACCGCAACATTCTTAATGAGTTGCAAAAAGACGGTCGTATCTCAAACGTTGAACTCTCAAAACGAGTAGGACTTTCTCCAACTCCATGTCTTGAACGTGTTCGTCGTTTAGAACGTCAAGGTTACATTACTGGGTACACAGCGTTGCTGAACCCACAGTACCTTGATGCTTCACTTTTAGTGTTTGTTGAAATTACGTTGAACCGTGGTGCGCCAGATGTGTTCGAACAATTCAACACCGCTGTGCAGAAACTGGATGACATCCAAGAGTGTCATTTAGTGTCGGGTGATTTTGACTATCTTCTAAAAACACGTGTATCTGATATGGGTGCTTACCGTAAGCTACTGGGTGATACGTTACTTCGTCTACCGGGCGTAAACGACACTCGAACTTACGTAGTAATGGAAGAAGTGAAACAAACCAATCAACTTGTGATTAAAACTCGTTAGTCACAATTGGTGAAATGAAAGAAAGCGGACATTTGTTCCGCTTTCTTGCTTTCTGGAATTGGGTTTTTCTGTTTGATATGGTTAAATCAACAGTAGTTTCATTGAAACGAGCGGCTTTGGCCGCTCGAGATGTTTTTATCCCGTTTAATTATTAAGTTGGTTTATGTTCAAGCAGAGCAGTAATAAAGTAGAAACAATCATTAAAACGAGTGAAGAGCCTCAGTCTCCTCGTTTGAGTGGTTCTCAACGTCTCAAAGAGTGCAGTCTGATTCTCGGTGTTCTCTTCTCTATTCTACTTGCCGTTGCGTTATTAACTTTTAGTCCTGCAGACCCATCATGGTCGCAAACGGCGTGGGGTGGTGACATTCAAAATGCGGGTGGCTACCTAGGTGCTTGGTTGGCGGATACGCTTTTCTTCGTATTTGGCTCTTTGGCTTACCCTCTGCCTATCTTAGTGACGGTTGCTGCGTGGGTTTTATTCCGCAAACGTAATGAAGACGAGCAGATCGACTTCATGCTGTGGGGCACTCGCTTACTTGGCCTGACTATCCTAATTCTTACGAGTTGTGGTTTAGCGGATATCAACTTTGACGACATCTGGTACTTTTCATCCGGTGGCGTGGTAGGTGACGTTTTAACAAGCCTTGCACTTCCAACGTTGAATGTTCTTGGTAGTACGCTGGTTCTTCTTTTCTTATGGGGTGCTGGTTTCACTCTATTAACCGGTATCTCTTGGCTAAGCATTGTGGAATGGTTGGGTGAATGTGCCATCAAATTTTTCACGTCTACTGTTAATAAGGCTCGTGGCCAAGACCAAGAGCTGCTTGAGCCTCAATTAAGAGAATCAGCAGACCGCGATTTAATCGAAGAACGTCATCAGCAGCATCAAGCGCCAACTTACCGCGATGTTCCTGCTATAGAAGGCAACAAAGAATCAACAGAGCATGATCCGCTAGATCCTGCGATGAGTTTTTCTGCGACCAATGAGTCGGCAGACGTGGCGACAAATGCGCGAGACAATGCTGCATCGCCGAAGCGTCATTACAATATTCATATGCCTGTCGATGCTCCTGCGAAACAAGAAGCTCCTGTTCATGAAGAACCTCAGGTTCAGCCTCAAGCGGTAATTGAGTCAGAGCAAACGATCCCTGCAGCAGCTGTTTACCAAGCGCCAGAAGAACCGCTAGAAGAAGGTATTGAGCGCTCTAAACAGTTGAATGCAACGATAGAGCAGCTAGAAAATGCGGCCATGTATGAAGATGACCTAGCAGAACAAGATCAGGTTGACGCGCATGATTCTCAGGTTGTTTACCAACAATACATGCAGAACGAACAACCAGAAGTTGGCCCTGCTCATGCTGACCTTAGAAGTGCTGAACCAGAATTAGATAGCTCACCACAAGTAAATGGCGAATTTGGTGCTGAAGATGTTCAACCTGAATCTTTATACGCTTCACCTATGGGCGAGCCAGAAGCAACCGTGGAAGACGATTTCTCTGCACAACCTTCACCGTTTGATGTTACGGAAGAGCAAAGCTACCAACAGGGCTCAGAGCTTGAATCAGAACAGGCTGAAGCTGAATTAGCTGACGCAGCATTAATCGAAGAACAGTTTGAACCTTTCCCTTATCAAGAAGAACATTCAGAACCTGAACAGCCAACAGCACAAAACCTAGAGCCAACTGTTGATCTTCCTTGGGAAGAAGTAACGGAAGAAGAACCTGCGCATCAAGATCAAGATGTCGCCGCATTCCAAAGCATTGTTTCTGAAGCCCAAGCGAATATGGCAGCGGCGCAGAATCCGTTCTTGGTTCAACAAGATGTTAATTTACCTAAGCCTGCTGAGCCATTACCCACGCTTGAATTGTTATTCCACCCTGAAAAGCGTGAAACCTTTATTGACCGTGATGCACTAGAGGCAATTGCTCGTCTTGTTGAATCTAAGCTAGCGGACTACAAGATCAAAGCAGACGTTGTCGACATTTTCCCAGGTCCAGTAATCACTCGATTCGAACTTGATCTGGCTCCAGGTGTGAAAGTAAGCCGTATTTCTGGCCTTTCTATGGACTTAGCGCGTTCGCTCTCTGCATTGGCAGTACGTGTCGTAGAAGTGATTCCGGGTAAACCTTATGTTGGCTTAGAACTGCCGAATATGAGTCGCCAAACGGTATTCTTCTCAGACGTGGTTGCTAGCCCTCAGTTCCAAGAAGCGAAATCGCCAACGACAGTGGTTCTAGGACAAGACATCGCTGGTGAAGCCGTTATTGCTGATCTATCGAAAATGCCTCACGTTCTGGTTGCAGGTACAACCGGTTCTGGTAAGTCGGTAGGTGTGAACGTAATGATTCTGAGTATGCTTTACAAAGCATCACCGGAAGATGTTCGCTTCATCATGATCGACCCGAAAATGCTTGAGCTATCGGTTTATGAGGGTATTCCTCATCTATTGTCTGAAGTGGTAACCGACATGAAAGATGCGTCGAACGCCCTTCGTTGGTGTGTTGGCGAGATGGAACGACGTTATAAGCTGATGTCAGCATTAGGCGTTCGTAACATTAAAGGTTACAACGATAAGCTTAAGATGGCAGCGGAAGCGGGTCATCCAATTCACGATCCACTGTGGAAGCCGGGCGACAGCATGGACCCAGAAGCGCCATTGCTTGAGAAACTGCCTTACATTGTGGTTATCGTTGATGAATTTGCCGACCTAATCATGGTGGTTGGTAAGAAGGTTGAAGAACTGATTGCACGTTTGGCACAAAAAGCACGTGCGGCGGGTGTTCACTTGATCCTAGCGACGCAACGTCCATCAGTGGATGTTATTACTGGTCTTATTAAAGCGAACATTCCAACCCGTGTGGCCTTTACGGTATCAACTAAAACGGATTCACGAACTATCCTTGACCAAGGTGGTGCGGAATCACTATTGGGCATGGGTGATATGCTTTACTTGCCTCCTGGTTCTAGCCATACAACTCGTGTTCACGGTGCCTTTGCATCTGATGACGATGTACACGCAGTCGTGAATAACTGGAAAGCGCGTGGTAAGCCAAACTATATTGATGAAATCACCAACGGCGAACAAACCCCAGAAACCTTGCTTCCGGGTGAGAAGATGGAAGGTGATGAAGAGGTCGATCCTCTGTTTGATCAGGTGGTAGAACACGTTGTTCATTCACGTCGTGGCTCAGTTTCAGGTGTACAGCGTCGATTCAAGATTGGCTACAACCGTGCTGCACGTATTGTCGAGCAACTTGAAGCTCAAGGTATCGTAAGTGCTCCAGGTCATAACGGTAACCGAGAAGTCTTAGCACCAGCGCCACCAAAAGATTAGTTCCGGTAGGAACTCATAACTATTCAGTCGGTCAAATCGAAAATATGACCGACTTATGTTCTAACAGGATTATTGATGAAAAAAGTATTCGCACTTTTATTTATGAGCTTCTCAGTGTTTGCTTCTCCGAAAGAAGAGTTGAGTAGCCGCTTGGCATTAAACGCAGGCTTCAGCGCTGACTTTAAACAAGTCGTGACCAGCCCTGATGGTGATGTTGTTATGGAAGGTGAGGGCACGGTAGAGATTGCACGCCCAAGCCTGTTCCGCTGGGAGACCACGTTCCCTGATGAAAACTTGTTGGTATCTGATGGCCAAAGCTTGTGGTACTACAGCCCGTTCATTGAGCAAGTGAGCATTTATTGGCAAGAGCAAGCGACATCACAGACACCTTTTGTCCTGCTTACACGTAACCAAGAAAGTGATTGGGATAATTATAATGTGGCGCAAACGGGTAACCAATTCACGCTAACGCCAACTGCTGTCGATTCTAATCAGGGTGACTTCCAGATTAATATCACCGAAAAGGGCATTGTTCAGGGCTTTAATGTGATTGAACAAGACGGTCAAAAAGGTGAGTTTACCTTTAGCAATGTTGATTTGGGTAAACCTGCAGCAGACCGCTTTACTTTTGTGGCACCGGAAGGTGTCGAGGTCGACGACCAAAGAAACTGATCTAAACAAGCAGATCGTTTGGTAGTACGTCGATAGGCATTAATGCCATCAACGAATCAAGAGATTGCAATTGAGTAATTACAGCTTAGATTTTGCGGGGGACGAAGATTTTCGTCCCCTTGCTGCTCGTATGAGACCGGAAACTGTCGAACAGTACATCGGTCAGCAGCATATATTAGGCCCAGGTAAACCACTTCGCAGAGCGTTGGAAGCGGGCCATATCCACTCGATGATTTTGTGGGGGCCTCCGGGCACCGGTAAAACGACGTTAGCCGAAGTTGCAGCAAACTATGCGAATGCTGAAGTGGAACGTGTATCGGCGGTAACCTCGGGCGTAAAAGACATTCGTATTGCAATTGAAAAAGCGCGCGAGAACAAGCAAGCAGGGCGCAGAACCATCCTGTTTGTGGACGAAGTCCATCGCTTTAACAAAAGTCAGCAAGATGCTTTTCTGCCTCATATCGAAGATGGCACCGTGACCTTTATTGGTGCGACGACAGAAAACCCATCTTTTGAACTGAACAACGCTTTGTTGTCACGTGCGCGTGTCTACAAACTGACGTCCCTGAACACAGATGATATTTCTCTTGTCATTCGCCAAGCGATTGAAGATAAGCAACGTGGGTTAGGTGATGTGCCTGTTGATTTTGCTGATAATGTTTTAGATCGCCTTGCAGAACTGGTTAACGGCGACGCGCGTATGTCGCTTAACTACCTTGAACTGCTGTATGACATGGCAGAAGACAACGATAAAGGCGAGAAAGCGATAACCTTGCAGTTGTTGGCTGAAGTGGCTGGTGAGAAAGTCGCTCGTTTCGATAACAAGGGTGATATTTGGTACGACCTAATCTCCGCGGTTCATAAGTCAATTCGTGGCTCAAACCCTGATGCGGCCTTGTACTGGTCAGCACGAATGATTGCTGCGGGTTGTGATCCTTTGTATATAGTTAGACGCTTGCTGGCGATTGCTTCTGAAGATATCGGTAACGCTGATCCTCGCGCCATGCAGGTAGCGATGTCGGCTTGGGATTGCTTCACGCGCATTGGCCCTGCTGAAGGGGAGCGTGCGATTGCGCAGGCGGTTGTTTATCTCGCATGTGCACCAAAGAGTAACGCCGTTTACACCGCGTGGAAGCAAGCGTTAACAGATGCTCACAATCTTCCTGAATATGAAGTGCCGCATCATTTGCGAAATGCACCGACAACTTTGATGAAGGACATGGGCTACGGGCAAGAATACCGTTATGCTCATGACGAACCAGGAGCCTACGCCGCTGGTGAAAAGTATCTGCCTCCTGAAATGGGAGAGAAGCAATACTATTTCCCAACAAAACGAGGCTTAGAGACCAAAATTGGCGAGAAGCTAGATTATCTGGCGGATTTGGACGCAAAAAGCCCACAAAAACGCTATGAAAAGTAGTCTTTTTTGGATATCGTTACCTAGTCATAAAATTTCAATTAAATCGTTATAAATTGGTCGAAATAACACCAGTTTTAGGGGTTTAGCAGTGATTCAGTAGCAAGCTACTGAATATTCAAATAACTAAAGCATAGGATTAGCAATGCTGGATTCTAAATTACTTCGAGCTGAGCTGGATGAAACAGCGGCAAAATTAGCACGTCGAGGCTTCACCCTTGATGTAGAGACAATTCGTGAACTTGAAGAAAAACGTAAGTCCCTTCAGATGAAAACTGAAGAGCTACAAGCGTTACGTAACTCTCGATCGAAGTCCATTGGTCAAGCGAAAGCAAAAGGCGACCATGAAGAAGCTGAGCGTATCCTTGCAGAAGTAGGCAACTTAGGCGCAGAACTAGACCAAGCTAAAGTAGCATTGGCTGATCTTCAATCTGAGCTAGAAACGATCACAATGTCTATTCCTAACCTACCTGATGCAGAAGTGCCAGATGGTAAAGATGAAGACGATAACGTAGAAGTTTCTCGTTGGGGTCAACCTAAGACTTACGACTTTGAAGTGAAAGATCACGTCGATCTTGGCGAAATGTCTGGCGGTCTTGATTTTGCTAGCGCAGTTAAAATCTCGGGTTCTCGTTTCATCGTGATGAAAGGCAAATTTGCACGTCTACACCGTGCTATTGCTCAGTTCATGCTGGACCTTCACACTGATGAGCACGGCTACACAGAAATGTACGTACCGTACCTAGTGAACCACGATAGCCTTTACGGTACTGGTCAACTTCCTAAGTTCGGCGAAGACTTGTTCCACACAAGCCCGCTAACTGAGCAAGTAAGTGACGTGCCTCTTAAGACTCTATCGCTTATCCCTACTGCGGAAGTACCGGTAACGAACATGGTTCGTGACACGATTACTGATGAAGCTGAACTGCCACTTAAGATGACAGCTCACACGCCGTGTTTCCGTTCTGAAGCGGGTTCTTACGGTCGTGACACTCGTGGTCTTATCCGTATGCACCAATTCGATAAAGTTGAATTAGTACAAATCACTAAGCCAGAAGACTCAATGGCAGCGCTTGAAGAGCTAACTGGCCACGCTGAGAAAGTACTTCAACTTCTAGAGCTTCCTTACCGTAAAGTGATTCTATGTACAGGTGACATGGGCTTCGGTTCTGCGAAAACTTACGACTTAGAAGTATGGGTTCCAGCACAAGAGACTTACCGTGAGATTTCTTCTTGTTCAAACATGTGGGATTTCCAAGCGCGTCGTATGCAAGCTCGTTTCCGTCGTAAAGGCGAGAAAAAACCTGAACTTGTACACACACTAAACGGTTCTGGTCTTGCTGTTGGTCGTACTATGGTTGCTATCCTTGAGAACAACCAAGAAGCAGATGGCCGTATTGCTATCCCAGAAGTACTTCAACCATACATGGGCGGCGTAACGCACATCGGTTAATTAGATTGATTAAGCATTAGGTTACTTATAAAACCCAGCCAACAGGCTGGGTTTTTTATTGCCTATAGAATAGTGCAGTGGCGAGAAATAAATAATTTTTGTTACCTATGTGTAATAGTGTTTTATTGATTTTGATAATTATTACAATCCTTAAATGTGGCTATAATATGCTCTTACCGCGGTAGGTATAGATTTTCTCGTTCAAATACTGAGGAGGGCTTATGGCCGTAGGATGGGCTGGTGACGATAGTGTCAGCCAGCAAATACAAAATACCATTGATGATGAGATCTCTCGTGTAAGAGGAAACCTTCGAGGTGGTGAGGGTTTGCGTTATTGTGATGAGTGTGGTGATGAGATTCCGGAACAAAGACGACGCGCGATCAAAGGCGTTCGTTTGTGTATAGAATGTCAGTCAGTATTAGAGCATGACGCACATCGACATTCATTGTTTAACCGTCGAGCAAGTAAAGATAGCCAATTACGTTAAACTGACGGTTACCTTCAAGCAGTTAAGGCCTTACTTTTATGTAAGGCCTTTTAGTTTAATTAAATGATTTATTAATGAAGATATATAGAAATAATCGTCGCTCTTGTTTAGAGCAATAAACGCCTTATTTAAAGCAATGAGTATTTTGTAATGCAGTGTCGATAGCAGCGACCAATTGCTCAATATGTTGTGGTTTGATAATAAACGGAGGCATCATATAAATTAGCTTACCAAACGGACGGATCCAAACGCCTTGCTCTACAAAGTGAGCTTGAATGGCTTCCATATCGACGGGTGTGTGAGTTTCAACGACGCCAATAGCGCCTAACCAACGCACGTCTTTAACCAGTTCATGTTCTCGCAACGGTGGTAACAACTCAGAAAAGAGCTGTTCAATCTGTTGAGTCTGATTTTTCCAATGGCCTTGCTCGATGATGGATAAACTTGCCGCACCGACTGCGCAAGCCAATGGGTTGCCCATAAAGGTTGGCCCATGCATAAAGCAGCCTGCTTCACCGCCACATACCGTGTCAGCAACTTCCTTACTCGCAAGCGTCGCTGACAATGTCATATAGCCACCAGTTAAAGCTTTGCCTACGCATAATATGTCCGGTTGAACATCGGCATGCTCACAAGCGAACAGTTCCCCTGTGCGGCCAAATCCGGTCGCAATCTCATCCAAGATCAGCAATACGTTGAATTCATCACACAGCAAGCGAACTTGTTTTAGGAACTCAGGGTGGTAGATGCGCATGCCGCCAGCCCCTTGAACGATAGGCTCTAAGATCACCGCTGCGACTTCTTGATGGTGTGCTGCCAGCTTTTCTCGAAAACTATCAATGTCACTTGAGTTCCACTCATCCCAAAAGCCTGTTTTTGGCGAATCAGCGAAAATATGTTCCGGCAAAAAGCCTTTGTAGAGGCTGTGCATCGAATTGTCAGGGTCGGTCACTGACATCGCCGCAAAGGTATCACCGTGGTAGCCATCTCTTAGTGTGAGGAACTTTGAACGAGGTTGTCCTTTAGCGTGCCAATATTGCAATGCCATCTTGAGGCTAACCTCTACGGCAACTGAACCTGAATCGGCCAAAAATACATGCTCAAGATTACTTGGCGCGAGATTCAAAAGCTTCTTACATAGATCGATAGCGGGCTGGTGGGTGATGCCACCAAACATAACGTGTGAAACCTTATCGATTTGACTATGAGCTGCAGCGTTTAGCTCTGGATGATTGTAGCCGTGGATGGTTGACCACCAAGATGACATACCATCAATAATTCGTTTTCCGCCTTCTAATTCTAGGTAAACACCGTCTGCGTTGGTGACTGGGTAGCAGGTCAGAGGTGTTAACGTTGATGTGTAGGGATGCCAGATATGCTGGCGATCAAAGGCGAGATCCATAGTAACTTCCATTCTTGGTGTGATTAAAAAATAACCAGATGTAAACTTTTGATATTATCAATGTGTTGACAGTCTAAAGCTTGTCGGTAGACTAGCCAAGCATAAATGCAATCTCTATTGATAGAGATGAAACATCAAATAATAAAAAAGGATCGACACGTGGAAGTTCGTCATGACTGGACAGTTGCTGAAGTAACAGCACTGCTTGAAAAACCGTTTATGGATTTAATGTTTGAAGCTCAAGTGGTTCATAGACAGTACCAAGAGCACAACCACGTGCAGGTGAGTACGCTTCTATCGATTAAGACTGGTGCTTGTCCTGAAGACTGTAAGTATTGTCCTCAAAGTGCTCACTACCGAACGGATGTCGACAAAGAACGCCTAATGGAAGTAGAGCGTGTTTTGGATGCGGCGCAAAAAGCCAAGAACGCGGGCTCGACTCGTTTCTGTATGGGCGCGGCGTGGAAAAACCCGAAAGAACGCGATATGCCTCACTTGACTGATATGATCAAAGGTGTGAAAGGTATGGGTCTAGAAACCTGTATGACACTAGGTATGTTAACCCCTGATCAAGCTGGCGAGTTAGCGGATGCAGGCTTGGATTACTACAACCATAACCTTGATACGTCTCCCGAGTTTTACGGCAGCATCATCACCACTCGTACTTACCAAGATCGTTTAGATACGCTATCTCACGTACGTGATGCCGGTATGAAGATCTGTTCTGGTGGCATTATTGGTATGGGCGAAAGTACCAATGACCGTGCAGGCCTGCTGGTAGAGCTAGCGAACCTTCCGGTACACCCTGAGAGTGTGCCAATCAACATGCTCGTGAAAGTGAAAGGCACACCGATGGAAAACGTCGATGATGTTGAATCTTTTGACTTCATTAAGTTGATTGCGATTGCTCGTATCATGATGCCAATGTCAGCGGTTCGTCTATCTGCAGGTCGCGAGAATATGAATGAACATATGCAGGCGATGTGCTTCATGGCTGGCGCGAACTCTATCTTCTACGGTTGTAAGCTACTGACTACGCCAAACCCAGATGAAGACACGGACATGCAGCTGTTTAAGAAGTTAGGCATCAACAGCCAACAAGTGGCTCAGAAGCCTGATGAAATTCAAGAAAACGAACTGTTAGATCAAGTAGTGGAGCGCGTTGCTGCTCGTCCAACGAAAGATGACATGTTCTACGATGCCACTGTTTAAATCCCGTATCAAAGATGCCCTTGTTCAACGCCGTGAGCAGGGGCTAACTCGTCAACTTAAAGTGCTCGAAAACAGTAATGGTCCTTTGCTTAATTGCGAAGGTTCTCGCTTTATTAATTTTTCGAGTAATGATTACCTAGGCTTGGCGAACGACCCTGAATTGGTAGAGGCGTGGCAAGCGGGGCTTTCCCTTTATGGTGCTGGCAGTGCGGCATCGCCATTGGTCACGGGTTTTAGTCCTGCTCATAGAAATTTAGAAGCTCAGCTGTGTGAATGGTTGGGCTTTGAACGTGCGATTCTCTTTAGTTCTGGTTTCAGTGCGAACCAAGCCTTGTTGTTTTCTCTGCTCGAAAAAGACGACTCTCTGCTGCAAGACAAGCTTAATCACGCCTCTTTGATGGAAGCGGGGATGCTTTCTCATGCAACCATGAAACGCTTTAAACACAACGACACGCAGCATCTAGAGTCTCTATTAAGCCGATCTCTACAATCCTTGGTCGTCACTGAGGGCGTATTCAGCATGGACGGCGATCAAGCGCCTCTCAGCCAGATATCTAACCTGACTCATCAATACGACAGTTGGTTGGCGGTTGATGATGCCCACGGTATCGGCGTATTAGGTGATAAAGGAGCTGGGAGTTGCAGTGCAGCACAAATCTCCCCCGATATTTTGGTGGTGACCTTTGGCAAAGCATTTGGCGTTTCTGGTGCTGCGATTCTTTGTTCGTCAGAAGTGGGTGATTACTTAACTCAGTTTGCTCGTCATCATGTGTACTCGACGGCGATGCCACCTTCACAAGCGGTGGCTTTATCTCATGCCTGTAAGATGACTCAAACTCAAGAGTGGCGCCGAGAAAAGCTGACTGAGTTAGGGTCTCTCTATGCAGAGCAGGTGAGCGGCTTGAAAGGCTTTGTGGATACTCAGACTCCGATTAAGCCATTTGTGATAGGTGAAGCACAAGCGGCATTATCAATAGCTGAAGAGTTAAAGCAAAACCAAGTTTGGGTGACCGCAATAAGGCCGCCAACCGTTCCAGCCGGAACCGCTCGATTACGAATCACGCTAACGGCTAACCACAGTCAGAAACAGGTTCTCCAGTTAACCAGCTCGTTGCTTAAAGCAATAGAGCTAAATAATGAGGCTCAGTAAATGTCACAAGAAGCAGTAGTGCATAATTACGTTGGCCAAGATAAGAGTGCGATTGCCGAAGCCTTTGGTAAAGCGGCAACAACCTATGACAAACACGCTGAATTTCAACGCGATGTTGGCCACCGACTACTGGATAAATTACCCAGCGATCTGTCAGGCTTTAAGGTGCTGGATCTAGGTTGTGGTACTGGCTATTTCTCCGAGCAACTTGTAAAACGAGGCGCCGAAGTGGTTTGCGCTGATCTTTCTGTTGGAATGCTAGCAACAGCAGAGAAGCGGTGTGGTGCATCTGTATCTTTATATCAACAAGCCGATGCCGAACAATTGCCGTTTGAAGATGGGTGCTTTGACATCGTTTTCTCTAGCCTTGCGTTGCAATGGTGTGACGATTTGTCGTCGCCTTTGAGAGAGATGAAGCGTGTTACGGCGGCTGGTGGGCGTGTTATTTTCTCAACTTTGCTTGATGGGTCGCTGTTTGAACTGAAAAAGTCGTGGTCCAAAATTGACGCACATCAACACGTTAACCATTTTATTACAATCAATAAGGTAAAAATTGCGTTAGCGCAATCTAGCTGTACCGTTCATCAACTAGACTTGCCCACCATCACCGTTTGGTACGACACTGCGTTTGAACTGATGCGCGACCTTAAAGGTATCGGCGCTAATCACGTAAGTGGTCGCTCACAAGGTTTAACAAGTCGTCGCATGTTGCAGCTTGTTGATCGGGAATATCGAGAGTTTAAGAACCATCAAGGTTTCTTACCAGCAACATATCAAGTTTGTTTAGGGGTTATTCAATTATGATTGATGCATTATTCATTGCAGGTACGGATACCGAAGTGGGAAAAACTGTGGTTTCAAAAGCGATTCTTCAAGCTTTGGCCGCACAAGATTTATCAACAATTGGTTACAAGCCAGTTGCTGCAGGGAGTGAAAAATCCCCTGAAGGACTACGTAATAGTGATGCACTGCATCTTCAAGAAGCGGCGACGCAAGATATTGCTTACGAAGACGTCAATCCATACGCGTTGTTGCTACCATCATCGCCTCACATCGCTGCTAAGCATGATGGTGTTGTAATTGATGAGGCGGTATTATCAGCGAAGCTAGAAGAGCATAAGAAAAACTCTGACATCGTGTTAGTTGAAGGTGCTGGTGGTTGGCGAGTCCCGGTTTCAGACGATGAATATCTTTCTAGCTGGGTTAAAAAAGAGCAACTGCCAGTGGTACTGACTGTGGGTATTAAACTTGGTTGTTTGAGCCACGCTCTATTAACGGCAGAAGCGATTCGTGCTGATGGCCTAAACCTAGTAGGTTGGGTCGCAAACCGTATCAATCCAGGTACTGAGCACTACGCAGATATTATTGCGATGCTTGAAGATAAGTTAGGTGCACCTAAGTTAGGTGAAATCCCTTACGTCCCAAAAGCGAAGTCTAAAAACATTGGTAAGTACATTGATGTGCAGCCTTTGCTTGCGCTTTAATTACCACGTTATGTACTAAATAAGAAAAGGGCTGCGATTGCAGCCCTTTTGCTATTTTAAGCCTTTAGACCTTGAGTTGATAAACAACCGGTCTTTTAATAAACAAGCTTAGAACTAATGTTCTTTAGTCAGTCCCATTAAAGCTTGCTGAGTTTCTGTGATTTTTGTCTGTGCCGTTTGCGGTGTTAGGGTTCCAACCTGCTTTTTCGCTTCTTCTTCAGTAATCCCTAGGTGACAGCACAGTAAATCGATAGCCATTTGAGTGTTAGTACCTTCAACCATGATCCTTTCCTTTTTGTACATGGACTAGCCAATAAATCATCTGAAGTCACTGTAAACGGATTGTTATATCGACACCATACGACTTAGGTCTAATAGAGTGGATTTAATTCGGATATGGTCTCGTAATCAAATGTTGCAATTTAATGCTTAACCTTGTTTTCTTAATCTAAGACTATATGTATAAGTAAGTATAAGTCTTCAAGGTTGGAATCTATTGCTGTCTGCCTTGTCTATAACAATAAGTTTTATAAAAACAGCTTTCATGCGGAGATAAGTAATGAAGCGAGTAATGTTGTTCCTTGCAACTAACCTAGCGGTTGTATTGGTACTAAGTGTTGTTCTTAATGTTGTATACGCAGTTACAGGTATGCAACCCGGTAGCCTCTCAGGTTTATTGGTGATGGCTGCGGTATTTGGTTTTGGCGGCTCATTCATTTCATTAATGATGTCGAAGAAAATGGCGCTACGCTCGGTAGGCGGCATGGTCATTGAAAGCCCACGTAACGAAACAGAACATTGGTTGATGGAGACGGTAAGCCGTCAATCTCAACAAGTTGGTATTGGTATGCCAACAGTGGCGATCTACGACTCGCCAGACATCAACGCATTCGCGACAGGTGCTAAGCGTGACGATTCATTGGTAGCAGTATCAACAGGCCTGCTGCACAACATGACGCGTGATGAAGCTGAAGCAGTATTAGCGCATGAAGTGAGCCACATCGCGAACGGTGATATGGTGACCATGACGTTAATGCAAGGTGTAGTGAACACGTTCGTTATCTTCCTATCTCGTTTTATCGCCAACATTGTTGCGTCGAATGACAACGAAGAAGAGGGTGGCAGCAACATGATGGTGTACTTCGGTGTGTCTATGGTGTTGGAATTGGTATTTGGTTTCTTAGCAAGCTTCATTACGATGTGGTACAGCCGTCATCGTGAATTCCATGCCGATGCAGGTGCAGCGAACCTAGTAGGTAAAGAGAAGATGATTGCAGCGCTAGAGCGCCTAAAGGTGAGCCATGAGCCACAACTAGAAGGTTCTATGATGGCATTTGGTATCAACGGTAAGAAGTCTCTAACAGAGCTTCTAATGAGCCACCCGCCGCTAGACAAGCGTATTGCTTCTCTACGTAACATGTAATCGCTACGTATTCTTCAGTCGCTAATCGACAAGATACATTTGAAAGGCTTCCTTCGGGAGGTCTTTTTTGATCTTGGCATCTAAGACAGTAAGTATTCGAGGAATAGGTGTCTGGCGATAGAGGGTTACTGGTGATGAAGCATTACGATATTGATTGGTTGATATCGCACGGATTGAGATGAGTAGGGTAATGATACTGGGTTGCTTTGTATTATTTTGCTGACGTCTCTTGTGCTCAATACACTTTGTTCCGCTCAACAAAAAGGCTTCCACATGGGAAGCCTTAGTCTATTCTGTGATTCGAAATTCGAACCTTACAGTTTGTCAGTTAGCTCGATTGCTTGGCCGATGTAGTTCGCTGGAGTCATCTCTTTCAGGCGAACTTTCTCGTCTTCAGGGATCTCAAGACCATCGATGAATGCACGCATGCCTTCGCCATCTACACGTTTACCACGAGTTAGCTCTTTTAGCTTCTCGTATGGTTTTTCGATGCCGTAACGACGCATTACTGTTTGTACTGGTTCAGCCAATACTTCCCAGTTCTTGTCTAGTTCAGCAAGTAGCGCAGCGCGGTTAACTTCAAGCTTGCTAATACCTTTCAGAGTCGAAGTGTATGCAATGATTGCGTAGCCAACACCCACACCTAGGTTACGAAGAACCGTAGAGTCAGTTAGGTCACGTTGCCAGCGAGAAACTGGAAGTTTCTGTGCTAGGTGGCCAAATACAGCGTTAGCTAGACCAAGGTTGCCTTCAGAGTTTTCGAAGTCAATTGGGTTAACTTTATGCGGCATTGTAGAAGAACCAATTTCGCCAGCAATAGTCTTCTGTTTGAAGTGACCAAGAGCGATGTAGCCCCAAACGTCACGGTCGAAGTCTAGAAGAATCGTATTGAAACGAGCAACAGCGTCGAATAGCTCAGCGATGTAATCGTGAGGTTCGATTTGAGTTGTGTAAGGGTTCCAAGTTACACCAAGAGATTCAGTGATGAACTCTTCAGAGAACTGGTGCCATTCAACTTCTGGGTATGCAGAAAGGTGTGCGTTGTAGTTACCTACCGCGCCGTTGATTTTCGCTAGGATCTCAACGCTTTCGATTTGCTTGTATTGACGTTCCATACGATACGCAACGTTAGCCATCTCTTTACCCATAGTAGAAGGAGAAGCTGGCTGACCGTGTGTACGAGACAGTAATGGAATATCACGGTACTCGTTCGCAAGTGCTTTGATAGCATCAATTACGTTACGGATTTCTGGAAGAATCACTGTGTCACGAGCTTCTTTAAGCATAAGCGCGTGAGAGGTGTTGTTGATGTCTTCAGAAGTACATGCAAAGTGAATAAATTCGTTTACAGCGTGAAGTTCAGGAACGCCAGCAACTTTCTCTTTCAAGAAGTACTCAACCGCTTTAACGTCGTGGTTAGTCGTGCGCTCGATCTCTTTGATACGTAGAGCATCTTCTTCGCTGAAGTTAGCGGCTAGTTCATCAAGAAACTGGTTAGCTTCTGCACTGAACGCTGGTACTTCTTTGATTGCATCAGTTGCTGCAAGCTTTTGTAACCAACGAATTTCAACGATAGAGCGGTACTTTAGTAGTCCAAACTCACTAAAGATGCTGCGTAATGCAATAGTCTTACTTCCGTAACGGCCGTCTACTGGTGAAACAGCAGTCAATGCTGACAGTTCCATGGTGTTCTCCTGAATTGAGTTTTCTAAATTTTGAGAGGTTTATACCAGTAACAATCTCAATTGTCACGCACATTGCGCAATCGTTTGCGTGAGAGTTGTGTTGATACAAAAAACAAGCTCGCGACGAGGCGCGAGCTAATAAACTACATTCGAGCTAGTAGGATTTGAGCCTGCTCGATCATCTTCTTACGACCGAAGATAAGGTGGCGACGTTTACCGCCAACTTGACGCCATAACACAGCGCTTCGAATCCCTGATAGAAGCAGTGCGCGAACCTTATGTTGGCTCGATGTCTGCTGAAGTACAGACGGAGTACCAGAAACCTGAATGCGAGGGCCGATAGGGCTGACGACATCAAGGTAGATACTTGCAAGGTTGCTGATCATTTGCTCGTCAAACAGATCAAAGTGTTCAGTTTGGCGCTCTGCAGTTTGAATGCGGTCACCAAGCTGAGACATAGAGTCGTTGCGAGAAGACAGCTTACGCTCAAGCGCCATCAAGCTGATGATGTAACGCGTGATATCGCTACCTGCTGGAGTACTATCGATACCTTTTACTAAGCACTCAAGGCCAAGCTTTAGGTTCGCTTCACGTCCAAATACGCCCACGGTATTCGATGGGTTGGTATTTAAAATGGCACTGAGTGAAGCTTCAAAGGCATCTTTATCACAATGGCCGTCTTTCGCTACTTGTTGAACCAAAGCCACAGCTTGGCAAATTCCGGCGAAAGCAATAGTACGGTCATAAAGTGTATTAGCCACGTAGTAACTCCTAGTTGTCTTCTATCGTTTGTCGTTTGATTGATTAGATGCGCTTTTCGATGATACCACCACCAAGACATACTTCGCCTTGGTAGAACACTGCAGATTGACCTGGGGTCACTGCGATTTGTGGCTCATCAAAAATAACCTTAATGTTCTCATCATCAATTGGGATGATTGTACAAGGAATATCTGTTTGACGGTAACGTGTTTTTACCGTGCATGTCATAACTTCAGTAATTGGTGTGCGATTTACCCAATGAAGTTGAGATGCGATCAAGCCTTCTGATTTCAGAAGAGGGTGGTCTTTACCTTGTACTGCGATAAGTACATTACGCTTAAGGTCTTTTTCACCAACAAACCATGGTTCTTCGTTACCGCCACCACCTTTAGTGCCGCCAATATGAAGGCCTTTACGCTGACCTAGCGTGTGGTACATCAAACCTTGGTGTTGACCAATCACTTGGCCTTCAGGTGTTTCGATGTTACCCGGTTGTGCTGGTAGGTATTTGCCTAGGAACTCAGTGAACTTGCGCTCACCGATAAAGCAGATGCCTGTTGAATCTTTCTTCTTAGCTGTGATCAAGTCTTGCTCTTCAGCAATACGTCGCACTTCTGGCTTCTCTAATTCACCGACAGGGAATAGGCTGCGTGCCACTTGATCTGAGCTTAGCGTGTATAGGAAATAACTTTGGTCTTTGTTGCTGTCTAGACCGCGTAGCATTTCTGGTTTTACGCCAGCATCAAGCTCTTCTTGAGTTGGGAAAGTACGACGAACGTAGTGACCCATCGCAATGTAGTCTGCGTCTAGCACTTCATCCGCAAACTCTAAGAATGCTTTAAATTTGATTTCTTTGTTACAAAGAATATCTGGGTTAGGTGTACGACCTGCTTTGTACTCTTCAAGGAAGTATTCGAATACGTTGTCCCAGTATTCTGCAGCAAAGTTGATAGTGTGAAGGTGGATACCTAGTTTGTCACATACCGCTTGAGCATCAGCAAGATCTTCAGCTGCCGTGCAGTATTCTTCGTTATCGTCTTCTTCCCAGTTTTTCATGAAAAGGCCTTCTACCTGATAGCCTTGTTGCTGAAGAAGATACGCCGATACTGACGAATCTACACCGCCGGACATACCGACAATTACTTTCTTTTCGCTGTTTCCAGAGCTGATATCTGACATGTCTAAACACCGTTACTATTACTTGGTCGCAGATTCTAACAGAAAGAGAAACGCCGTGACAGATCCGAGACCGGAATCACAGTTTCATTTGCACAAATAGTGCGCTGACTTTGTTAGAGAATCGCATGAGAGCGAGGTGAGTCGCTAGGATGTCAGAAGTATATGTGGCATAGTCGCTCGAAATCCAAGACCTGAGATAAAAAAATGTCTGAACAAAATGAATTTATGCAAGAAGAAGAGCTGATTGAGATCATCGAGAACCAGCTTGAAGATGGCGAACCAGTGAAAGTGAAAGAGACGTTGATGCGTTTAATGATGACAGGCACTCCACGTGAAGAAGCAATTGCGGCTATGGCATGTGCACTGGCAATTGAAGTATTTGACGTTATGAAAAACGGCGCGGAGTTTAATCAAAAACGTTACGCAGAGCATTTGGGCATGCTGCCTGATTTAAGCTTTATGGAAGGCGAATAAAAAAAACCTTCAGCAAACGTTTGCTATAGTTTGAAAGATTGCCGCGTTAAATATAGCGCGGTAGAATCCGCCACCTATTTCCCCTTGACTTAGACTAGCCCTATGAAATTCCCTGGACAACGTAAATCAAAGCACTACTTTCCGGTTCACGCTCGTGATCCTCTAGTGAGCCAAGCTCAAAGCAGTAAAAGAATGTCACGCACTCATATTATCGGTATTGACCAAACATTGGTGGATATTGAAGCAAAGGTGAGTTCTGAACTTATTGAGAAGTATGGTTTGAGCAAGGGACATTCACTGGTTATTGGCGACGCAGCCGCTGAATCTTTGTATCAAGAATTAAAAGAGCAGTGCCTGATTACCAATGAATACGCTGGTGGCACAATTGGTAACACATTACACAACTATTCAGTGCTAGCGGATGACCGTTCTACACTGTTAGGTGTAATGAGCCAAGATATTAAGATTGGTAGTTACGGTTATCGCTATTTATGTAATACATCAAGCAGAATGGATCTGAACCATTTACAAGGGGTAGATGGCGCAATTGGTCGCTGCTTTGCATTAATTACAGAAGACGGTGAACGTACTTTCGCAATTAGCGAAGGACAAATGAACCAATTAAAACCAGAAAGCATTCCTGAAAAAATCTTCAAAAGTGCTTCTGCTTTAGTTTTAACGGCTTATTTAGTTCGCTGTAAGCCAGGCGACCCGATGCCTGAAGCAACAATGAAAGCGATCGAATACGCGAAGAAATACGATGTGCCAGTCGTTCTTACACTAGGTACTAAGTTCGTTATTCAAGATGATCCAGAATTCTGGAAAGATTTCCTTGAGCAACACGTAACGGTTGTTGCAATGAATGAAGACGAAGCTGAAGCGTTAACGGGTGAAAGCGATCCACTGGCTGCATCAGATAAAGCGCTAGACTGGGTAGACCTTGTTCTATGTACTGCGGGACCTGTTGGCCTATTTATGGCTGGTTATACAGAAGATGCAGCTAAGCGTGAAACGTCACTGCCTTTACTTCCAGGTTCAATTGCGGAATTCAACCGTTTTGAATTTAGCCGTCCTGCGCATAAAGATTTATGTGAAAACCCAACTAAAGTGTATTCGCACATTGCGCCATACATGGGTGGACCAGAAAAGATCAAAAATACCAATGGTGCAGGTGATGCTGCGTTATCAGCTTTATTACATGATATGGCTGCTAATAAGTACCACAAAGAAAACGTGCCAAACTCAAGTAAACACCAACATTCATTCTTGACGTACTCTTCGTTCTCACAAGTTTGTAAATATTCTAACCGTGCTAGCTATGAAGTGTTGGTTCAACACTCTCCACGTTTATCTCGTGGCCTTCCTGAAAGAGAAGATAGCCTAGAAGAAGCGTACTGGGAAAGATAAGTTACTTTCTTTAATCAGTAGTACTATCAGTATCAGTTGGTTTCTAATACTGATAGTACATGTCTCGTCCTAAAATACG
>NZ_JBFROH010000071.1:0-1084 GCF_041471425.1 Vibrio sp. 10N.261.52.C2
AATTAAAGTAAAAATGTGATCTAATTAAGATTGATGAATTATTGTGAAATTTAGCCATGGATAGCCTTAATAACACTGACTTCAAAAAGCTTGCGAGCCAGCAAAAAACCATTCAGATGAAGATGCGTTTACTTGCGCTCGCACACTTTAAAGACGGCCTCTCTCGTACACAAATTGCAAAATCTCTCAAAGTCAGTCGAACCAGTGTCAATAAATGGGTTCGGATTTTTTTTGAAGAAGGCCTAGAAGGACTTCAAGAAAAACCTCGGACTGGTAGGCCTGCATACCTCACCGATGAGCAGCGGGCTCAACTCAGTGCCTTCATAAAAAAAGAAGCTGAATCACCTTCTGGTGGCCGCCTTGTTGGAAGCGATATACATGACTACATCGTTAAACACTTTGACAAGCACTACCACCCTAATTCCATCTATTATCTCCTCGACCACATGGGTTTTTCTTGGATAACTTCTCGTTCCAAACACCCTAAACAATCACAGCAAATACAGGACGATTTTAAAAAAATTCCAAATCGAAACGATCCTTAAGATCCCCGGCCATATTGGGCTAGAGAGTGTTGATGTCTGGTTTCAAGACGAAGCTAGGTTTGGTCAGCAGAACACAACAACACGTCTTTGGGCTACTCGTGGAACGAGACCTCGCGTAGTAAAACAGCAGCAATTTGAATACGCTTATTTGTTTGGCTCAGTGTGCCCATCGAGAGGGATTGGTGAGGCAATGGTCGTCCCTTGGGTTAACAAAGACATCATGATAAACCATCTAGAGCAGATATCTAAAGTCACAGAAAAAGACCGTCATTCAGTGGTAATAATGGATGGCGCAGGATGGCATACCGATGATATTGCTAACCCATTTGATAATGTCAGTATTATCAAATTGCCGCCATACTCACCAGAGCTTAACCCTATAGAGCAAGTGTGGAGTTGGTTAAGGCAACACTATCTAGCAAACCAAAACTTCATTGATTATAACGATATTGTTTCGAAGGTCTGTAGCGCTTGGAATGGATTTCTTGAGTGCAAAGATCGCGTCACAAAAATGTGTACAAGAGATTGGATTGACCTGA
>NZ_JBFROH010000072.1:0-259 GCF_041471425.1 Vibrio sp. 10N.261.52.C2
GATGGATGTGGAAAGAGCTGCCATCTTGAAGCAGTACATCATCAAAGGTGTCGAGCTTATTTGGTAGACCGACATTCTGCTGGCGAGCAAATTGAGCTATTGCTCGCATAACAAGTTGCCGCATGAAATTAGGAAACTCATTTTTCCTCAACTGGTTATGGTAAGGCTTGTATGCCACGGCACCTTCAGGGCTCAAGCACATCCCATTGAATTGTCGCAGTAAATCCGCAATGGAAGTACAGTTTCCTTTGCTTAACGC
>NZ_JBFROH010000073.1:0-13589 GCF_041471425.1 Vibrio sp. 10N.261.52.C2
CTTTACGGGGTCACTTCAAATCCAAATAGACTGCTGGCTTTTTAATGTTCACTCTTGTCGCCATTTCACTTGATTTGAAGGTGATTGAGTGACTCTACACAATCACTCAACACGCTCATCATTTCAAATCAAAGTGTCTGGTAAGACAGAACAAATACAAGTCAAAGTTACAGTGCTGCTTTCTTCGCTTCTGTAATCCAACCATCGAACGTGCTTTGGTTCGCTTTGATCCAACCGTTTACGTGCGCTTCGATATCCGCAGAGCTGTTCTTACCTTTACTCATCATCATGTTCTGAGCGCTTACATCATTGATGTTAAGTTTGATGATTTCAAAAAGCTTCGCTGCTGATGGGTTGTTCTTAGCAAACTCTTTGTTCGCAATGATGCGCATTGAGTTCATTTCGAAGCCGTAGTTTTTACCGTTAGATAACGTCGTATCCACGTTCGAACGTTCGCCAGGAAGTGCTGAGAAAGGTACTTCTAACCAAACCACATCTTCGTTAGGCACCAGTACGCCACTTACCCAGTAAGGTGTCCATGTGTAGTAAAGGATTGATTCACCCTTTTGGTAACGAGAAATCGTGTCTGCGATGATTGCAGCGTAGTTACCTTGGTTGTGAGTCACCGTATCGTTCAGTTTGAACGCTGAAAGTTGATGTTCAATCACCATCTCACAACCCCAACCTGGGTTACAGCCTGTTAGATCTGCTTTACCATCACCGTCCGCATCAAACAGCTTCGCGATTTTTGGATCGGTTAATTGACCAATGTTAGTGATGTTGTACTTTTCAGCCGTTTTCTTATCAATTAGGTAACCTTGAGCAGCGCCGCTTACATATTGGCCTTCACGGTAGAATTTCTCATCACCACCAGCCATTGTGTATTTGTCAGCATGAAGCGGGAACCAACCTACTGTTAGGAACGTTGCATCACCCTTTGCAATTGAAGTGTAACCTACGTTGTAATCCACTTCTTGAGTTGATTTCACGTCATAACCCAGTTCTTCTAGAGCACGGTTAACGATCAATGTTTGGAACGTCTCTTCCGCTACAGACGATTGAACAGGCTGAACTGATACGCCCTCACCCGGTAGGCTTGCTGCCCACACGTTAGTCGATACCGCTAATGTAGAAACGATGCTTACTGCGAGTTTACTCTTCCATGAATTATTCATTGGTGTTTTTCCTTAATTGAAGTTCTGATTTGTTACCGCGATTAAGTACATTCAGTACAAGGGAAACAGGTCCCATGCGATACCAGCGTAATTTTGTATTACCAGCGTTGACACCCAGTACTTGGGTGATGCGGTCTAATAAGATGGCTAAGATAACGATACCTAAGCCACCAACAGCGGCCAGTCCCATATCTAAACGGCCAATACCTCTCAGTACCATTTGACCTAAACCGCCTACCGCAATCATTGATGCGATAACCACCATAGATAGCGACAACATCAGTGTTTGGTTCACGCCCGCCATGATAGTTGGCAATGCAAGTGGCAGTTGAATTCGGTAAAGCATCTGCTTTTTACTTGCACCGAATGAGTGACCCGCTTCGATCAATTCTTCCGGAACTTGCTGAATACCCAAGATGGTCAAACGCACAACAGGAGGAAGTGCGAATATGATGGTCACCACGACACCCGGAACGTTACCGATACCAAACAACATTACGATCGGTACTAAATAAACGAAGGCTGGTGTGGTTTGCATAGCATCCAAAATTGGGCGCACGAATTTGGCTGCCGTGTTACTTCGGGCGAGCCATATACCCATGGGTAAGCCAATCAATAGACAAAAGAATACGGATGTCATGACCAGTGACAGTGTGGTCATTGCTTCAGACCAGGCGCCAATCAAGCCGATGAAAGTCAAAGACACGGCCGTTGCAACACCAAGCTTCAAGTTTGAAAACTGCCACGCCACAAGAAACAAGATGATCAACATGAATGGTGCTGGCGTAGACACCAACGCCGTTTCAAATGAACTTAGAATAAAATCGATAGGCACACGAATCGCTTGAAATAATGGGCGTCCGTGCTCAACTAACCAATTCAGTCCAGACTCTACCCAAGTGTCGACAGGCAAAACTGCCTCTGCAAAAGGGTTCAGTGGATCAAAAGGTGTCGCTTCAACTGTTTCGCTGCTTAACCAATCTGCTGATGGTGAGGTATCAGCTGCTTGACCCCAAGGGTCACTTGCAGGTTGAGCTGCAGGAGCCGATTGAGACCATGGGTCATTATTTGTTTGTTCAGACGACATGATCTACCCCTTATCCAATGTTTGTAACAGTCGTGACTTAGTTACCACGCCAAAGTAATTACCTTGCTCATCCACAACAGGCACTGAGTAAGGCACACCACCAACTAGGCCAAGCACATCATTGATTGGTAAATCAGGGTTCAGCGTTAATCCATCATCGAGCTGCGCGCTGACGAGTGATTTGTTCTCTTTGTGAGCTTTACGAAGCGAGTCAATAGAGACAATGCCGGAGTAACGGCTGCTCTTCTCAACTACGATGCCGTATTCGCGGTCGTTATCCATCAAAATTTGTAGAGCGGACGCTGGGCCGTCGTGTTCTGATTTTTTAAATACCGCAGCTGGCTTCTTACGCGCAATGTCTTTCACAGTAAGTACGCTTGCTACATTCACACCGCGGAAGAAAGCTTCGACATAATCGTTAGCTGGGTTATTAAGAATATCGTCTGGAGTACCTACTTGAACCACTTCGCCATTTTGCATAATCGCAATTCGGTCACCGATACGCATCGCTTCATCCAAATCATGCGAGATAAAAACAATGGTTCGTTTATCGTCATTTTGAAGGCGAATAAGCTCATCTTGCATTTCAGTACGAATCAAAGGATCGAGTGCCGAGAACGCTTCATCCATTAACAAGATATCTGGGTCACATGCTAGTGCACGAGCCAAACCCACACGCTGCTTCATACCACCAGATAGTTCATCTGGGTAAGACTCTGAATATGCGCCAAGGCCAACACGTTCAAGCGCTTCAAGTGCTGACTGCTTTCGTTGTTCAACTTCAACACCCGCAAGCTCTAGACCAAATGCGGCATTCTCGATGACCGTCATATGCGGCATCAAAGCGAAATTTTGAAAAACCATCGAGATGTTGTTGCGGCGAACTTCGCGGAGTTCATCTTCTGAGATATGGGCAATGTCTTTGCCTCGAAGAAGCACATTGCCTTTGGTAGGTTCGATCAAGCGGTTGAGAAGGCGTACTAGGGTTGATTTGCCAGATCCTGACAGTCCCATTATGACGAAAATCTCGCCTTCTTGAATACTAAGAGAAACATCGTTAACGCCGATCGTTAGCCCTGTTTCTTCGAAAACTTTATCTTTATTTGCGCCTTCATTAATCATTGTAAAAGCACGGTCGGTGTCTTCACCAAACACCTTGTACAGTCCCTTAACTTCCAGTATGGGATCCATGTAATCTAATCCTTTCTCAGTTATTTAAACTTAAAAATGGTTATTTAAACCCGAAAAACAATTAGCACTCTAAGTAATTAGCACATGTAAATCAAGGAGCTTCGTTCGGTAAAACAAGGTAACAGACCGAAACCAGATCAGTGACAGCAAGACAAAAAAACAAGAAAAAACAAGAAAAAACATAACAAACTACTGATAATTAAAGGGATAAATTAGAAAGACGCACTACCAATATTATGTGTTACTTAGTCGTAGATTATTGAATATTAATTTTACATTAGAGCAATTAATAGGCTGAATGAACCAACAAAAGCCACAATTAGTTCGTGTACAAATAATTCGAATACGAACTATTTATTAAGCTTTCATGATGTTTCCGAGTCGAAAGTTAGCTCGGTAGGAAAGATAAGATCAACTCTCAATCTCTACCTAAAAACCAAAGCTCAACCGGCTAAAATCAGCGAGTCTAAATCAACTTTTTCAACCAAGAATTTTAATACGTCACACCAACTGTGATACTTGCTGCAAACTGCCAATTGGTGATTATCTAAGCTGAACTTCAACTTGTAGAGTGCTCATTGCTGAGCCATTCTTTATAAAAGAAATAAGCATTTTCCCGTGACGAAATAGAGAAAAAGACAAGGAATTCGAATGATAAAAATGTTGGTGTGTGACTTTGACGGTACGCTTGATGGAGGCTCATCTCACGGTGTTAACCAGCTATTTGATTACCTCACAGAACAACCTGATATTCGCTTTATCATCGCGACAGGAAGAACATTACCTTCGATTCGAATGGGTTTAGAATCGGATAACTACCCGAAGCCACACAGTATTATTAGCGATGTGGGCACCAAAATTCATCATGTTCATTCCCAAAAAACAGACCATGTTTGGCATAACCAACTGGAAGCTTCTTGGAACAAATCAAAGGTAGAGACGGCTCTCGCACCACTTGATTTTATGGGTGAGCGCTTCGAAAACCATCAAGGTGATTACAAGATTACTTTTGAAGGGAAACTGTCTGATCCTCAACATGAGTTGATCGAATCAAGTTTGGAATCGCACGGATTGGATGTACATCTCACCTACTCTCACGACTGGTATCTGGACATCACCCCGAAGGGCGTCAATAAGGCTACCGCGATTCATCATCTGCTCAAACAACATGATTTGAGCGTTGCGGAAGTGTGCGTAGCGGGTGATTCTGCTAACGACACCTCGATGCTCACCATTGAGGGCGTAAACTCGATATTGGTCGCTAATCATTATCCTGAGGTTGCTCACCTATCGGATAGAGACAACGTATACACGAGTAGAGCAACACACGCTGAGGGTGTGTTAGAAGGCCTTAAATACTGGCAAGGGCGTGCGTCGAGTATCCGATAAACGCCAGTTCGCCATTAACAACAGATTAGAATCAAACAGGCTTCTAGCCCTACTTCCAGCCTGGGAGCCAATTTTGATTATCAGTAAGCTCTCGCCAATTGATGTTTTCTTCTCGTTTAGTCATTACTGCCTCTATCATGCAGCGCACTACTTCCCCTTCATCAAATTCAACTTCTGTGACCATAAAGTGCTTTTCTTTCTTCAAAGGGCTAACGGCCGTCCATTTACTGCGAAGTAGTTTCTTTGGATTGATTCGATTCATGGGCTTCTCTCTTTCTTTGATGTCGTTGATTATTATGGGTTGTCTACTCGACATACAGTAATAGTCTTTCCATCGCAAAAAAGATCATAAAAAAAGCCAGCGGTTAGGCTGGCTTCATTCGACTAGCTATTTCTCGTTAAAGATTAGCCATTTTTAGGTGGATCAAATGCCGTCAGTTCTAATACTGGGCCTGTGTATTTTTCAATTTTCACAAGCGCAGAGTTCGCTGCACAACCATTCGCCAAACGTGAGGTCGGAATATCCAACGTAAGTACGTTACAGCCGCCGTTTTTACATAGGCCTGTATCTTTATCTAAATCTGGCCAACCGCCTTCATGGATACATACAGAGCCTTGTTTGATGCCATCAGTCACTAATGCACCAACCAAAACTTGACCACGACCATTGTGTGCACGAACCAAATCACCTGTTTTAATGCCACGCGCTTTTGCGTCTTCAGGGTGGATTGAAATCGGCTCGCGGTCTGCGATCGCGTACTCTTCACGAATCTTCGCGTAGTTGAACTGACTATGTAGACGGTGCGCCGCGTGCGCTGTCATCAATTGCAGTTCGCCATCTTTAGCATTGCCGGTGTACTCTGTTGGCTCCATCCAAGTTGGATGTGGAGGACAATCATCAAGCTTGTAACCTTCAATCGTTTTCGAGAATATTTCAATCTTACCACTTGGTGTACCTAGTGGATTCATGATTGGATTCTCTCGGAAGTCAGCGTAACGAACGAACTGTGCGTTCTTCTCGTTCCACTTCATTTCGATCAGTTGATTGTCTTCCCAAAACTTGCTGAAGTTCGGCATAGCCACGCGTGCAGCGCGACCACCTTGTTGAGCAGCCTTGTAGAATTGGTACAACCATTCCATTTCTGTTTTGCCTTCGGTGTATACTTCATGACCACCTGGAGCTAACAGCTCTGCCATGTCTGCAAATACATCAAAGTCATTACGCGCTTCACCTTGTGGCTCAACCGCTTTCTTCATTGGTACTAGGTGCTGGTTACTGTAGTCACCCGTCATCGTCATATCATTACGTTCAAACGATGTAGTAATTGGCAGAACAATATCCGCGTGCTTAGCTGCTGCTGTCCAGTAAGGTTCTGAGATAACAATCAGCTCAGGCTTTTGCCAAGCTTTGATCAAGCGGTTGGTATCTTGGTGGTGAGTAAAGTTCGCACCGCCTGCCCACCAGATCATTTTGATCTCTGGGAACGTTAGGTTGTGACCATTGTGATGGTAGCTTGAACCCGGGTTTTCTAGCGCTTCAACAATACGCGCTACAGGGAATGCGTTCACAGATCCTGAAACAGCCCAATCGTTACCCGCCGAAGAACCACCGCCAAGTGACGCTGAAATCGCAGGAAGTACGCCTGCATCACGAGCAGGGTTACCACCGTTTGAGTAGTGGTAAGAAAGACCGAAACCACCACCAGGCAAGCCAACTTGACCTAGCATTGTCGCTAGCGTAACCAACATCCAGTGACGTTGTTCACCGTATTGTTGACGCTGCATACCCCAGCCAGACATCAGCATAGTACGGTTCTTACTGAAGATATCCGCAAGTAGCTCAAGCTGCTTCACTGGCACACCACAGATCTCAGACGCCCACTCAGCAGATTTTTCTACGCCGTCTTCCTTACCCATCAAGTAAGCTTCGAATACGTCGTAACCTGTTGTGTATTTACCCAAGAATTCTTTATCGTGCTTGCCCTGTTTCACTAACGTGTGTGCGATACCCATCATCATGGCTACGTCAGTCATTGGGTGAGGAGCAATCCACTCTGCGTTGTCACCAAAAAACTCGATAGTCTCAGAGCGCATTGGGTCAATCGCAATCACTGTCTTGCCCGACTTCTTCAACTGGTGGAAGAACTCAAGACCTGCACAGTCGGTTGAGCTCCAAGCGATCTTCAAGGTGTTAATTGGGTTTAGGCCCCAAAGTACCACCACATCACTGTGCTCAAGGATAACTGGGTAAGTCGTCTGCTGTTCATACACCTCAATCGAACCCACAACGTGCGGCATGATAACTTGCGCAGCACCTGTTGAGTAATCACCTAAGTGACCAGAGTAACCACCAGCCATGCTCATGTAACGTTGTAGAAGCGTTTGCGCTTTGTGCAGAACACCACTTGAACGCCAGCCATAAGAGCCTGCGAATACAGATTCCGCACCGTGCTCTTGACGAATACGTGAGTGTTGTTGGTGAATCAATTTGTACACTTCATCCCAAGAGATACGAACAAATTCATCACTACCACGTACACCTTCAGGTGCAGATGGGTTAGCCAAGTAGCCTTTACGAACCATAGGGTACTTAACACGCGCTTTGGTGTGTACTTGATCAGGGCCTGTGGTCTGCAGGCTATTTGGAACCGTTTGTGCCAGTGCATTCGTCGTCGACACTAACTTGCCATCTTTCACTTCACACAGCATTGGTCCCATACGACCTGATGTTAGAACACCAGAACCACGTTTGTCCGAAGCAATTGCGCTCATCGGCGTCAAAGATGTGAATGCCAACGCACCAGCTGTAATACCTGTGCCTTTCATAAATCCACGACGTGTCATATTAGTCATAATTTTATCCTTCTAATTCTCTTTAGTGACCAACAACGTCTTTCGCGTGGTTTTGGAAGTACTTAGTCAGCAGCTCAAGGTTTTGCTCAGAAATGTCTGTACGGTCGCCCATACTTTTCGCAACAGGCCCCCAAGCATTCACAGTGAAGTGGTTTGAAGGAATTTTCGCGTGACACGTTGCACAGTAAACGTTGTCCAATTCTTCTGCGTAAGACCAGATTGGGTCTAGTTTATCGACAACTGGAGAAGTGATATCACCCGTTAGCGCAACTGAACGCCACTCGTTACCATAAGCATCTGCTTTATAGTCACCAGTAGTCAGTGCTTCTTGACCTTTGTCTGTCAATGTCGCAACGATTGCACGTTGGCCTTCACCGAAGTAAAGCACTTGCTCTGCACCTTTCATTTGGAATGCATTCAAAGTCACAGTACGGTTGTCGCCTTCAGCCTTAACCACTTGCAGTTCTGCTGTTGGGTTTACACTGCCGAAGTCACCCATTGCGATATCGGTTACTGGGTAAACCACTTTCGCATCTGCTGGCGTGTTTTTCGTAAATGCGATCAGGGTATCGAACGCTTTGCTATCTAGCTGAGCTTCAGGAGCAAAATGTGCAACGCCTTTGTGACAATCGATACACGTTTGGTTATTTTCACGACCATAAGCATGCATTTTTTCTGCATCACGAGATTGCTCGAACTCTTCCATTGCATCGAATTCGTGACAAGAGCGACAAGTCGCTGAGTCATTCTCGCGGAATTGAGCCCAAACTGTCTCAGCCATCTCTTCACGGTGTGCTTCATATTTCTCAGGCGTGTCTATCTTACCTGAAATAAATTCGTGGTAGATGTCTTTGGACGCTCTTACTTTGGTGATCACGTAGTCAATCGGATCAGTTGGAATGTGGCAATCGGCACATTCAGCTCGAATGCCTTTTGCGTTACTGAAGTGTACAGAACCTTGGTATTCTTTGTGGGGTGCTTCCATTGTGTGGCAAGAAACACAAAACTCAGTGCTCGATGTATAGTGCATAACGGCTGCAGTTCCCCCTAAGGTTAACCAGCCAATACCTATACCAACCGCCGCTATTAGTGCGATATAACGTTTTTTTATTGTCATAATTCTTAATCATCTTCAACAATTGGTTACAATTAAGATCAGAATAGTACTTTAGGGGTAGATCAGTTTGATTTGGATCATAAATCGCATTCTGAGGAACAAAAATTGAACCTTTATGAGAACCCAAGGTCACTTCACGAAATTATTCCCCACCAGATACAATCACCCACCAAATAAGAGGCAGCGGTTAAATATTCATTATTGATTAATCCAACATCAACGAGACAAAACGGCTTTCTAAGTCAAAGAAGTAAATTGTAAATCTATTACAATATTGGCTATCTATTTTTCATAAACTCCTCACTCAATGAACCAAACAGAATTCCAACAAAAAATGGCGAGTTTCACCTCGATTGAACAAGCGCTTGATTACTTCGAAATTGGGTTTGATAGCAAGTTCATCAACCAAAATAGAGTCGAGCTTATGAAACGCTTTAATGGTTATCTGATCCTGTCAAAACCCGATGATTGGTTCTCAGGAAGAAGAGCGCTGAAAAACGCTTATTGTAAGGTTCAACGCAGCAAGTTAGATCGCCACACACGTTCAGCCTGTCGTGGGTGTACAACTTGTCAGCGTCGATAGATAGGAAGTACTGCTCAAAGTAGAGAACTAAAAAGTAGATAGTTGAAATAACATCTCATTACGATTTAGTTAGTGGTTTGCTCGAAAAAAAGTGTGCTAGTCTTACGGCAACTCAACTACGAGATAAAAACTACAATGAAAATTTTCAGCAATTTCGAAAGCGGCAACATTCACGTCGTTTCTGCAGATTCACCACAAAACATTCAACTGACGATCCCAGCAGACTACCAAACTGAAATCTCTCAGTGGTTTCACTTCCGCTTAGAAAGTGAAGCTCAACAATCTCACCACTTTGAAATCGGTCAATTGGCAACATCTGCCTACCCTGAAGGCTGGAAAGATTACGATGTAGTTGCATCGTATGACCGTGAAGAGTGGTTCCGTATCCCATCTCAGTTCGATGGCGATACATTAAGCTTCGATATCATCCCTGAACACGATTCAATGTACTTCGCGTACTTCGCGCCGTACTCATACGATCGTCACCAAGATCTTCTGCACAATGCTCAAACGCACCCTGCTTGTAAGCTTGAAACTCTAGGTCAGACGCTAGACAACAACGACATCACTTTGCTAACCATCGGCGAGCCAAGTGAAGAGAAGAAAAACATCTGGGTTATTGGTCGCCAACACCCTGGCGAGACGATGGCTGAATGGCTGATCGAAGGCCTGCTACAACGCCTACTTGATGAAACAGATACGGTTGGTCGCTCTCTTCTAGACAGCGTTGTGTTCAGAGTTGTACCAAACATGAATCCAGATGGCAGCATCCGCGGTCACCTGCGTACTAACGCGATTGGCGTAAACCTGAACCGCGAATGGCAATCACCTTCTATGGAACGCAGCCCAGAGGTATTCCTTGTTCGCGAGCGTATGCTGGAAACGGGCGTTGACCTGTGTCTAGATATTCACGGCGACGAAGCGATTCCATATAACTTTGTAGCAGGTAGCGAAGGCACACCTTCTTACAACGAGCGCATCGCGAAGCTAGAGAGCCACTTCAAGCAAGCACTGCTCACTATCACGCCAGAGTTCCAAGATGAATTTGGTTACGATAAAGACGAACCAGGCAAAGCAAACATGACAGTTGGCACAAACTGGATTGGTGAGCAATTCAAGTGTTTGACTTACACCGTCGAGATGCCATTTAAAGATCACATCAGTCACGCTGACGAACTTTACGGCTGGTCTCCAGAACGAAGTGTCGCGTTTGGTCACGATATGCTAGCCGCAGTTTGGGCTACAGTAGACGAGCTATAAGGCGAACTAAGCTCATTAGCTTTACCTGTATCGCCTTTGGTTTATAAGAATCTGGGCTATAGATAGAACAAAGCCCAGCACTTGTGAAAGTGCTGGGCTTTTTAATATCGGCTTGGATGAGTGAATCTAACTTTAAAAGCTTTCTATGCCACTCTGAGGCTAGCAAAAAACACTGGGTATCTTTGCCTAATGTGGCGTTGTTCAGACACCATATCTTTGAAGCTCGGACCTTGTGATAACTGAACGATCACTTCGTCACCTTCTTGTCGCAATACAGCACCGCTAATATCGATACTGTTGTTGTCATGCAACCTCAAGGTGCCGGCCATTGAAAAGCCACGATAAACCGGAATGATGTTACGCATCATCAGGCGTACACCCTTTTCAGAAACTTCGCTGACATGAAAAAGCTCATCCTTAATTCGCATCACCGGACGAGCCTTTTGAGGGTACTTTAAGCGGTAATATTTGCGTTTCTGGGTGAATGAATCTTCACGCATTGGTGACTCCCTGTCTCTGTTATTTCGGTCAAGCAATAGGCTGTAGCTTCAATTGGTCTCAAATAAACACATTCACCAAATTGATAGCTAATAATTATATCGACTTCCCGAGCTAATGCTTTAGAGATTTATACAGAGAAACACTGATTGCTTAGCATTCAGTAAAAAATGAGAACTGAATCGGAAATGAAAACTAAGATGGAAACGAGAACTAAGCCGGAAATGAACTGAACCAATAGCTAAAAACCCAATTCTTCGCATCGCACCCTAAAGCTGAAACAATGCCAACTGAATGCTGAAGCCCACGAATAGAATCCCACACACAATGTTCATCATTTGCGAGGTGCGCTTTTGAACTAACAAGCGCTTAAAGGTATCCGCCATTAAGATCACAACTAAGAACCACATCGACACCACTGACGCTTGAATTGCACCAAGTATCAAACTGTCTGTCACAATCGCATCTGTTGAAACAAATTGAGGGAATATAGAAAGATAAAACAGGACAATTTTAGGATTCAGTAGATTAGTGAGAAGCCCTTTGAAAAATTGCTTATAAAGCTTACTTCCCGATGCACTGACCACAGAGAGCACGCCCTCTTGAGCGCGCAGCGCCGCACGAAAATGGTTATACCCAAGCCAGACAAGATACAAAACCCCAGCCCACTTTAGCCCTTCAAAGGCCATGGGAGTGTTCGACAGTAATAAGCTTATGCCGTTAGCCGAGATAAAGGCATGAAAAAAGAAACCACATGACACGCCCAACACGTTCACAAATGCAAACAGCTTCCTTTGAGTTAAGGCTGTGCTTAATACCAACAGCGCATTTGGGCCCGGGATAATGGCAATAAAAAACACGATAACGATAAACAGCCAGATACTGTCCCAACTCATTTCGATCTCATTTCATGAACATTTTTAGGGCGGACATTGTACGTCCATTCAGTGCCATTACAATATGATAAACGCTTAATTATCGCGTATAGCTAACAGACATAATTCGCGCGTATAATGAATGTGTTTATCGTCTAACATACAAAACTGATTCTCTAACATTTGTAGCCCTGATAGACTCCACCTCCTTTTTGATACTTGGTTCATTTATGTCATTTGATAGCCTCACCCTTAACGCAAAAACCGTCTCCGCGCTCTCATCTCAATTCAATAAGCCGACAGAGATACAGCAAGCGGTAATTCCTACCATTATTGCGGGGAAAGACGTACTCGCATTGGCTCAAACGGGCAGCGGTAAAACATTGGCGTTCGGCTTACCTTTACTGAATAACATCAACCAAGATGTGAATGAACTGCAAGCACTGATCATTGTTCCAACCCGTGAACTTGCATCTCAAGTGACCAAATCTTTAGAACCGATCGCGACAACGCTCAATATCAAATTGGTAACGCTAACGGGCGGCGTAAATACTGATGATCAACAGCAACAATTATCGACTAAACCACAATTAGCCATCGCCACACCGGGCCGCCTACTTGCTTTAATCAAAAGTGATGAACTGGATATAGCTCGGTGTTCATCATTGGTTCTTGATGAAGCCGACCGCCTGATCGACATGGGATTTTGGCCAGATATTCAAGCGATTACTTCAGCACTACCGAGCAAACGTCAGTCACTGTTGTTCTCTGCGACACTTCCGCCCGAATTAGTAGGTCAGGCTGAAGAGCTTCTTTCAAATCCAGTTAAGGTCACGACACATCAAGAAAACAGCGTGGTCGCGGCTATTGAAGAAACCCTGTATTTAGTGAACAAAGGCAGTAAAGCTCAAGCGCTCATCGCACTACTCAATCAACACACATGGCCGCAAGTATTGGTATTTATTGGCGCAAAAGACAATGCCGATGCATTAACCAAACGATTGAATAAAGCCAAAATCAGTGTGAGTGCGTTACATGGAAATAAGAGCCAAGAAGAACGAGAGCAAGCATTAGAAAGTTTCAAAAATGGCGAGACTCGTGTGCTTATCGCGACAGACGTGATGGCTAGAGGCATTCATATTGATCAATTACCTGTCGTAATTAACTTCGAATTACCTTCTCACTCAGCAACTTACGTACACCGCGTTGGTCGTACAGCAAGAGCAGGAAGTACTGGCTGCGCGGTCTCTCTGGTTAGCCACAGCGAAACTGACTACCTCAATGCGATTCGCACCTTGACCAATAAGCCGTTAGTGCTGCAACCATTAGAGGGTTTCCCGGTTACCGACAAACCTGCATCTGAAACGACCGCTCGCAAGCGTCCACCTAAAGATAAAATGGCCAATCGAAGAACAGCTAAAAAGAAAAGCATTAAGCAATTTAAAAGCAAACCAAATAGCTCTAAGTAACCAGAAATAACTCTAAGTAACCAGAAATAACTCTAAGTAACCAGAAATAGAATGGTCAGCTCAGTTTGTACTGGGCTTTTTTATGGTTCATC
>NZ_JBFROH010000074.1:0-2888 GCF_041471425.1 Vibrio sp. 10N.261.52.C2
GAACCGTCTTCATCGATTGAATACGCTAAGTCACCAGACACTGGCGCATCATCAACCGCTGTAACACTCACATCGATGTTGGCAGAGACCGTATCGGTGCCATCTGACACATCGAAGCCGAAGTTTACGTCACCATTGAAGTTTTCATTCGGAGCAAAGGTGTACGTACCATTACCGTTATCAGTAAGAATACCGTCGCCGCCATCGTAGGTCACACCTTCAACCGTTAGGTTGTCACCTTCAATGTCTGTAGCGCCTGTTAATAGGTCTGCATCGGTGAAGATAAGCGTTCCATCTTCTTCAACACTGAACTGTTGGTCTTGAGGCACTGGCAGGTCGTTTACTGGGTTAACGGTTAAGTCTGCAGAGGCTTGAACTGTGTTGGTGCCATCTGAGATATCGAAGCTGATATCAATGTCACCATTGAAGTTCGCATCTGGTGTGATGGTGAAACTGCCATCATCGTTAGCTACAACCGTCGCATCACCACCAACTGTTAAGTCGCTCGCGGTTAGGTCTTCGCCTTCAACATCGGACGCTTGAGACAACAGCTGAACTTGGCTCAATGTGATTGAACCATCTTCGTTAACGTTGTAAGCCAAATCACCGGATACTGGCGCATCATTGATTGGTAACACGTCAACATTGATGACGGTTTCAACTTCTGCACCGTCTTCATCACGAATGGTGACATCAAGCTGAACTTGGCCATTAAAGTTCTCATTCGGAGCGAAACTACAAGTGCCATCACCATTTACTGAGAAGATGCCCTCAGGGCCATCGTAGCTAATACCCACAAGCTCAACATCCCCTTCTACATCTGAGGCATTAAGTAGCACTTGTGATTCACTGAAGGTCAACACTGAGTCTTCATCAATGGTATAAGACGTTGGGCCAGCAACCGGCGGATCGTTCACTTCAAGAACATTGATGCCCGCGGTCGTTGCATCGGTCGCACCCTCTCCATCAGCAACAACCACATCAAGTGCAATTTCACCGCTGAAGTTCTCATTTGGCGAGAAGGTGTAAGTGCCGTTACCATTGATTTCAAGGACACCGTCACTACCAGAGTAAGTCACGCTGTCTATCGATACATCACCTTCAATATCTGAAGATGTTGCCAATAGTTGTGCATCAGAAATGGTAATCGAATTGTCTTCATTCACCGTGTAGGACGTTGAACCCGCAACTGGCGGATCGTTCTCAGGAGTCACGCTAACATCAATGTTTGCAGACACGGTATCTGTACCGTCTGACACATCGAAGCTAAAGCTCACATCACCATTGAAGTTTTCGTTTGGAGCAAAGCTGTAAGAGCCCTCACCCAAGTCTGTCAGTACGCCATCAGTGCCTTCATAAATGATGCCTTCAACCGTCAGGTTATCACCTTCAACGTCTGTCGCGCCTGTAAGCAGATCCGCGTCTGTGAACTGTAAAGTACCGTCTTCTGCAATACTGAACTGTTGATCTTGAGGTACTGGTAGGTCGTTTACTGGGTTAACCGTTAGGTCAGCCGATGCTTGAACGGTATTGGTGCCATCAGAGATATCGAAACTGATATCGATGTCACCGTTGAAGTTCTCATCTGGCGTGATGGTGAAGCTGCCGTCATCATTAGCTACAACCGTCGCATCTCCACCAACCGTTAGGCCGCTAGCAGTAAGGTCATCGCCTTCTACGTCAGAAGCTTGCGATAGAAGCTGCTCTTGACTTAGACGAATCGAACCGTCTTCGTCGATTGAGTACGCTAGGTCGCCTGACACAGGTGCATCATCAACTGCCGTAACGCTCACATCGATGTTTGCAGAGACTGTATCGGTACCATCTGATACATCAAAGCCAAAGTTTACGTCGCCATTGAAGTTCTCATTCGGAGCAAAGGTGTACGTACCATTACCGTTGTCGGTAAGAATACCGTCGCCACCGTCGTAGGTCACACCTTCAACCGTTAGGTTGTCGCCTTCAATGTCAGTAGCGCCTGTTAATAGGTCTGCATCGGTGAAGATAAGCGTTCCATCTTCTTCAACTCTGAACTGTTGATCTTGAGGGACAGGCAGGTCATTAACTGGGTTAACGGTTAGATCCGCAGAAGCCTGAACGGTGTTAGTACCATCAGAGATATCGAAGCTGATATCGATGTCACCGTTGAAGTTCTCATCTGGCGTGATGGTGAAACTGCCATCGTCGTTAGCTACAACTGTCGCATCACCGTCGACCGTTAAGCCGCTGGCTGTTAGGTCATCGCCTTCAACATCTGATGCTTGTGATAGCAACTGCTCTTGGCTTAGACGAATCGAACCATCTTCGTCGATTGAGTACGCTAGGTCGCCAGACACTGGCGCATCATCAACGGCAGTTACGCTCACGTCGATGTTTGCTGATACCGTATCGGTGCCATCTGACACATCGAAGCCGAAGTTTACGTCACCATTGAAGTTTTCATTCGGTGCGAAGGTGTATGTGCCATTACCGTTGTCGGTAAGAATACCGTCGCCACCATCGTAGGTCACACCTTCAACCGTTAGGTTATCACCTTCAATGTCGGTAGCGCCTGTTAACAGGTCGGCATCAGTAAAGATTAACGTGCCGTCTTCTTCAACGCTGAACTGTTGGTCTTGAGGTACTGGCAGGTCATTAACTGGGTTAACGGTTAGGTCAGCTGATGCTTGAACCGTATTAGTACCATCTGAGATATCGAAGCTGATATCGATGTCGCCATTGAAGTTCTCATCTGGCGTGATGGTGAAGCTGCCGTCATCATTAGCTACAACCGTTGCATCTCCACCAACCGTAAGGTC
Source organism: Vibrio sp. 10N.261.52.C2 (assembly GCF_041471425.1). Classification (NCBI taxonomy): domain Bacteria; kingdom Pseudomonadati; phylum Pseudomonadota; class Gammaproteobacteria; order Vibrionales; family Vibrionaceae; genus Vibrio; species Vibrio sp. 10N.261.52.C2. Next base: position 2,799 of record NZ_JBFROH010000074.1, read on the forward strand.
GCTAGCTGTCAGGTCATCGCCTTCAACATCTGACGCTTGCGATAGCAATTGCTCTTGGCTTAAACGGATAGAACCGTCTTCATCGATTGA